>WQTQ01000226.1 GCA_009786175.1 Bacillota bacterium
GTTTGTCACCAATATATTGCATAGCTGTTTTGAACATAAAGCCACGATATTTTTCGTACAACACTGCAGCTTTATGCCTGTCTTTATCATTGGTTATTGTTGCCAAGATTATTGGTATCAATATGCATCATCTCCATTCTAAATCAAACGGGCAAATAATTTCTTTACAATTCACTTAACAATGCTGTCACAATCAGTAATTTAATGATATTTTTTGCCACTTGAACCACTACATTCCGCTTTTTGCAAGTATACACTAATATTTAATGCAATACTAGGGACATATATGTCATATTTTTGCACATAAAAACCCCCACAGGCCCGGCAGAATGCCGGTTTTATGGAGGTCTTAACATTTTCGATGGTAAATATTACAAATTGTTGCATGTTTATTAAGTGTCTATTGCAGCGGTAAGTTCATTCAATTCCACGTTCGGTAAAGCGTACAACTTTCAATTCGGCAAGGGCTTTGCTTCCTTAACCGCCATTTCGTAAAATAAATTCTACCCCCTGATATCACACCCGCCAATATGATATCAGGGGGTAGTTATCATCACTTTACCCGCAGCAGTAACGCTGTAACCTCCACCTTGCCCGTATGGGGGAACATGTCCACCGGCTGCACCGTTTCCAAGCTGTACCCGCCTTCTACTAATATTTTTACATCCCGGGCAAATGTAGCCGGGTCGCAGGAAATATACACGATCCTTTCAATTTTAGCATTTACAAGGGCGTCCAGCAGGGCGGGTTCGCATCCTCTGCGCGGCGGGTCAAGGAAGACTACTTCCGGAAGGTTGGCATCTGGTTCCGCAAATAATTTTGGAATCACTTCTTCTGCCGCACCGCATATAAAGCGCAAATTATCTATGTTGTTTAGCTCTGCGTTTTTTTCGCCGTCGTTGATGGCGGCTTGTACAATGTCTACGCCCAGTATTTCTTTGGCATGTCTTGCGGAATAAAGGGAAACGCCGCCCGCGCCAACATGGGCGTCCAATACTGTCTTGCCTTTCAAATCTGCCTGGGTAACAGCCACCTCGTACAAAGCTTTTGTCTGCACCGGGTTTATTTGACAAAACGACGGCGCGGATATTTGGTATGTTACATGGCCAACCCGCTCGCGGATAAACCCGCTGCCGCTTATGACCCGAAAATGTTCACCCAGCACTACATTGTTTTTGGCCGTGTGGCGGCTGATAACCACAGTTGTTACGCCAACTCTTTCCAAATCTTCTGCAAGGCGCGGCTCCAGCGGCAGGCCGTTGCCGTTTACGGTTAATACAACCATTACTTCCTTGGTGGCAAGGCTGGTTCGTATCATTATAAAGCGCATAAGACCCCGGTGAGTTATCTCGTCATAGGGGCTTACTTTATTACGGCGCATATATTTTTTTACAACTTTTAGCACCGCGACATGGGCCGGGTGCTGGATACTGCAATTTTCAACTTCTACAATACGGTGGCTGCGGGCAGAAAACATACCTATAGTAAAATGGGGCTCTGCCCCAAACCCGGTAGGCACAACGGGGAAGACCGCCTTATTGCGGTAGTTTACAGGCTTTAACATGCCCATTACGTCTTGCACAGGCGGGTTTTTCACCTGGCCGATGCGCTCCAGTGCGTCAATGACTATCTGCTTTTTAAACCCAAGCTGGGCTTTATATTCGCAATTAAGCCACTGACAGCCGCCGCAGCGGTCAAAAACTTGGCAGGGACTTTCGATGCGGTGGGGGGATGGGCGCAGTATTTCAATAATTTTGCCATAACCATAGCGCGGCTTTGCCTTTAGCATGTAAATTTTAAGCTCGTCCCCGGGCAAGCCGCCATCTACAAATACGGTAAAGCCGTTAATATGCCCTACCCCAAAGCCTTTTGCCGTAACAGATGTAATTTCGATTATTTGCGTAGAGTTTTTTTTCGGTGTTTGTATATTATTGTCCATTAAAAATCCGACTTCCTAATGTGCCTGGCCAACGCCTTTTGATAACCGACCCACGGGCCCTGCGTGGCGTCTTTGTCTATAAATTCTTCAAAAGTTTTAAGTTTTGCGTCCATGTTATCTGCATAATGCAATAAAATAGCTTCTGCCGTGCATGGCAGCTTGGGGGAGCCAAATTCAAATTCCCCATGGTGGGAAATTATCAGGTGCTTTATAAGCGATGCAAGCTGGTGGGGGAAGCCTTCAATTTTCATAGTTTCTACCGCCGCCATTTCTACACCGATTATAATATGCCCAAGCATTTGCCCGTCATCTGTGTACTCGTTTATCGGCATGGGTGAAAGCTCGTAAATTTTACCTATGTCGTGCAAAAGCGCGCCTGCAAGCAACAAGTCTCTGTTAATATATTTGTAGCGGCTGCACATAAATTCGCAAATTTCCGCAACAGAAAGAATATGCTCTAACAGACCCCCCATGTAACTGTGGTGCATCGCCTTTGCGGCAGAATGGGTTTTTAATGCGGCGGCGCGGTCTTCATTTTTTATCAAAATATTTTCCAATAGCGTTTTTATATAGAGGTTTTCCACAGAATTAACAAGCTTGACCAACTTGCCATACATTTCATCCACATTTCGCTCTGTGGTGGGGATGTAGTCAGAGATCACGTATTCCCCTTCCAGGCTGCGGCGTAATTTATGGATTTTTATTTGCATTTCGCCTTGGTATAACAGGGCTGTAGCGTCAATTTTTATCATGTCACCCTCGTTAAAGTCTTGGATGTCTTTTGTAAGTTCCCAAACTTTAGCGTCTATAACACCTGTCTTATCTTGAAGTTTTAAAGAATAATATGTCTTACCGGCACGGGTTTTTAAACTCTGCTTAAATTTGCACAGATAATGGCCAAGTACATGGTCGTTGTCTTTTAATTCTGCAATAAATTTCATAATAAATCCCCTCCAAATACGCATAATATGTTACGCATGTAGTATAACATAGAAATTGCAATAGGAAAACCAAACGAGTACTCATATTTTGCCATAATTTTGGACATAATCCCCAATTGACAAACCCTTCCAATTGCTGTATAATCCGCCGCAGTTGAGACACAATTTGAACAAAAAAAATTAGAGATAAGGGCTGGCCTTTAGCTGGCTCTATTATTTTATGAGGTGAGAAATCGATGGCAGAGAAGAAAACGGTACTAACATACGATGGCTTAAAAAAGCTGGAAGAAGAATTGCATGAGCTAAAAGTTGTCCGCCGCAAAGATGTTGCCGGTAAAATTAAGGAGGCCCGCGGCCAAGGCGATCTTTCCGAAAACGCCGAATACGATGCCGCCAAAGAAGAGCAGGCAGAAATAGAAGCCCGCATCGCGTCAATAGAAAAAATGCTGCGCAACGCGGAAGTTATCGACGAAGACGAACTGGACAGCGATACCGTAAGTGTCGGCAGCAAAGTAAAGGTTTTAGACATGGAGTTTAACGAAACAATTGAGTACACCATTGTTGGCTCTACAGAAGCAGACCCAATGGGCGGGCGTATTTCCAATGAATCACCGCTGGGTGTAGCTTTGTTGTCCCACAAAGCCGGTGACACAGTAACCGTAGACGCACCCCAAGGGCCAATTAAGTATCAAATTATCGAAATTGGGTAAGGCAGCCTATGACAGAAAAGTTAAAAGGGCAGCTGCATTTCTTAATTGAAGCGGACAAAATGAAAAGTGTCTTTCGGCAAACACTGCTTTTGGACAAATCCCGGGAAGAAACCAACGCGGAACACTCCTGGCATTTCGCGCTGATGGCAATGACGCTTTTTGAATATGCGGGTATAGACAACGTTTGCCTAAACCGCGTAATAAAAATGGCAATCCTCCACGACTTGGTAGAAATTTATGCAGGTGACACACCGGCTTTTGACGAGCTGGGCAAAGAAGACAAGGAAGCGCGGGAACAAGAGGCCGCCAACAAGTTGTTTTCCATGCTGCCTGCAGAACAAGCCGCGGAATACCGCGCCCTTTGGGAAGAATTTGACGCAATGGAAACCCCGGATGCCATTTACGCCGCCGCCATAGACCGGTTGCTGCCGTTTTTAAGCAACCACTTAACAGACGGCCATTCCTGGGTAAAGTTTGGTGTTACGGTAGAGAAAGTGTACCGGCGTATTGCCCCGGTAAAAATTGCCCTTCCCGCATTGTGGGGGTTTGTGGAAGACGCGATTAGGGACGGCTGCGAAAAAGGATACATTAAAGGATAGGAATAATAGAGCTGTATCGTTACAAAACGGTGTTTCTCCTTTAGCGACAGTCGCTGCAGGAAAAACACCGTTTTTACTTTACCGTACACCCGGTTTTTAACGTTTACATAGTAAATAAACCAGCATGCACAATAGCAAATCATCCCTTTCCGGCACTAAAGGCATTGAAGGTGGTACCGGCTGCTGATTTTGTGGTTCCGGTGCAGGTGGAATGGCTGCCCGCTGCGGCCCCGGACGGGTTGGGGCCGGGGTTGTTTTAAGCGCGTACCGTTTAGGGGGCGGTGTCGCGGAAGAAGGCACTATTTGCTGTATGGTGGGCTGCCACGGTGCTGCCGGTGGCGGTTCTTCTTGCGGTGAAGAAATCTGCATATGATCATAATCTTGCTCTACTACAACCGGCGGCGTTACCGGCTGTGGTTCCGGTACATGTGGTGCAGGTGTAGCTTTGTTCATGTCACCCTCAAAATCCAGCGGGAAGAAATCTATGACCTCATTCTCACTTGGCGGAGTTTCCGGCACCGGGGTTTCCGGTTCGTTTTGCGGTAAATCCAGCGCGTCTACCGGCAGCGCGGTAGGTTGCGCGGTTGCGCCGCAGCGGGTTCGCAGGTGGTTCCAGGTCATTGGCCCCACGATACCATCTGGGACAAGCATGTTGGCGGTTTGGTAATTTACCACGGCGGCGTGGGTTAGCGGCCCAAAAATTCCGTCTGTGGCAATCCCAGCGTTGTTCACGCGGTTTAAACAGGTCTGAATTTGCCGTACATAGTCATTTCTTTCCCCCTGGCGTATTAACACACCCGGGTACTGGCCCATGGCTGATTGCTGCGTACTGCCACATGCGGCAGACAATGCAACCCATGTTAACGGCCCCACAATTCCATCAGGGTTTAAACCCCGGGAACGCTGGAAACTTTCAACTGCTGCACGGGTTAACGGCCCAAAAATTCCGTCTGTGTTAAGCCCGGCATTGTTCGCCCGGTTAAGGCAAGTTTGAATTTGCCGCACATAGTCGCTTCTTGCGCCTTCCCGTATCAAAAAGCCCGGGTAACTGCCCATGGTTTGCTGCCCGCCATAACAAGCAGGCATTAGCGCACCCCACGTTAGCGGCCCAACTATTCCATCCGGGCTTAAGCCCCTTGAACGCTGGAAGTCCATTACGGCGGCCTGTGTCAACGGGCCAAAAATACCGTCGGTGGCAAGGCTCGCATTGTTTACGGCGTTTAAGCAACGCTGAATACGCTGTACATCTTCGCCCCGCGCACCTACGCGGATAAGCTGCCCCGGGTACGGCGGAACCCCGCCCGGCCCAGGTGTTGGCGGGGGCTGTGGTGTTGGCGGCAGCGGCGGAACAACCGGCTCGGAAGGCGGCAGGGGCACATTTTCCCGTATCCGCCAATATATATCATAAAGCCTGCCCCAAGTAAGCGGACCGATTATGCCGTCCGGGTTTAAGCCAAACAACCGCTGAAATTCCTGCACCGCAGCAGTAAAATTAGGTCCAAAATTAAAATCTTGTACAACCGTGGGCACACTTGGGTAAAATTGTGAAATAAAATTCATAACATACTGGGCACGGCCTACCAAATTGCCCCGCGCACCTTGCCGTATAATGTCTGTAGGCGGCGTGCGGCCAATGCCAATTACAATTCCTTCACTGGTCAGTTCACCCAACCGTTTAACAGCGGAGTAAGCGCGGGAAATGTTCCACCAGGTAGCGCGATCTACAACACCGTTAGGGCCAACGCTCCCCAACGTACGAATGCCTTGGAATGCCCGAACAGCCGCTTCCGTTTGCGGGCCATACACGCCGCTGGCGGTAACTTGCGGGATTATTGGGAAGTTTACGCGAATACGGTTTAACCAGTTTTGCATGGTGCGTACTTCCGGCCCGGACATTCCGGGCCGCAGGGTAAACCCGGGGAAACTTTCCTCTACGCCGCCTATATTGTCCGTTTCCACAATTTGAACATCGTTGGGGTAAAAGCGGCGCAAAATTTGCAGAGCATTTAACCCCTGATTGGCAAGGGTTACCGTGGTCCACTGCCACAGCCCCGGGCATTGGCTGCGCCGCCCGTCGCAATACTCTGTAAAGTATGGCTCCAGGTGCCCTTCCCGGCGCACAAAGCGGTTAAAGATGCGGTCTACCATCTGGTCTATAGTGGCAAAAATTTGCCCGCCTTCTACAAACATCTGGTCAAACTGGGTGCTGTTGGTGATGTCAAATCTTTGCCCACGTACCCGATACCACTCCGTAGCTATGTGCAGCTAAAGAACGTGAAATATGTAGAGCGCGACCACCGGACGCGCCAAAAATTTATAAATTCGCAATAATCTCCTTGTATCTTTGTGTAGCTAATTCACTGGACTCACCTTTTTTGCAGAAATTAAGCTTCGCCAGTTTCTTGGAAGTCCGCTCTACCACAATCATGCCGTCTACAAGCTTGCTTTCCAATGCCGCAAAAGCCTCCAGGAACCGTTCATCACTTTTCGCCTTATCGTAAAAGGACAGTACATACACGTACTGGAACAGGTTGTAATACCACAGCGGGTATTCCACCTGCATAAAACGGGAACCTATGCCGTATTGGCACGGGCCAATCGGTTTTTTTAGCGTCCAGTGCATCAGCAAAAATTCTACGGCTTTATCAAGCTTCGGCTCGTTGTTCAAATACTTGCTAAACCGGAAAGCGTCCAGCGCGTTAAGGGTTGGCAGCGGATTGGAATACTCTGTTTCCGGCCCGCGGCCAAATGAAAATTTATTGCATCGCCAGCCGCCGTCAGTGTAAGGCGTGTCTAAAAAATATTGGAATGTCTTTTGAATCCGCTCATCTGCTTGGTACCCCATACGACACAGCAGGCTTACAATATAGGCCGTTTGGCAGGGGAGCATTCCGCCTTTTGGGTACGGCTTAAAGCGGCCATCCGGCCTCCATGCAGCAAAAAACATATCTGCCACGGTTTGCAGTACTGGGTGCGCGGGTTCCATTCCCAGTTCCAAAAGCATTAACGCACTGTCGAGGGTGGAAAATGGGCTGCCTTTAAGCAGGCGGTCATCCGGGGTTGTCCAATAATCCGCGCCGTTATCGTACCGGTGGGACAAAATTTCGTCTATGTCTGCCTGATATTTAGATTTTGTCATCAAATTCTCACCTCGCGGATATTTTCATTTTTGGAATAATAACATATAATAGGCCTTGCGGAAACACTAACCGGGAATGTTATATCAGGGGGTAAGCCGCGATTTTTGAAAAAACATCCAAAGTCATTGCATTTTACGAAAAAATGTGGTGACTTTTTTGTTTTCATTCCGTATTAATGTGCCTGTTGCGTTAGTTTGAGTGGCTTAATGGGTTATTGACCGCTAATGCCATCACCTACTGCAAAAAGAGATTGCAAATTATTTATAAAAAGCGCATACTACAATCAAATAGGAATAATCGGAAAAGTACTACCAACTATGAAAGGGGTTTTATTATGTCTGCTGCTATGCCAATCCTGGTATTAATTAACTCTGCTGTATTCGCATTAAAAGAGTTCCAAAGAGCCATGCAAGGTGAAGCCGAGAAAGCCGGACTTAATTCGGACGAAGATGTCGTTGATATGTTTATGGAAATGCGGCGAGAAGAAGTATGAGTGACCCTGCAGCCGCACTAATCTGGCTTATGCCGGATGGCAAGCACATTTACAAAAGCACTGATAAACTGTAGTGCAATCTGTGACGGGAGAAATTAACAATGAGTTTTTTTACTGGAATTTTAACTGTTGCCGATATTTTCGGAATTGATGACTTTATTCGAAATAAACTCAAGCGTTCTGATGCGGATTGGAAAGAATTTCTTTCATTTATATACAAGCTTGTTAAGGCTGTTTGTAAAGATTATAGAGAATCTATTGCCCTATCTCCTGATCACAAGAATATTCATTTCCCTGATGAATATGAAAAACTACTATATGAATCCGTATGTACGGCACTGGAAAGTAACACACAATTTACGTCAGAGATGATTTTACCTTTGGAGAAAGAGTTTCCAGAAGGAGAAAAACGACGTCTGTATGAGTTGTTAAAAGCAAGACTTCAATATAATTTTGAATATGTGATGCGTGATGGCCAAATTGAAATTAAGGATCTACTTAAAGGATTAATGGCACATGTTGATGATACACTGCCACAAATGAGCGAAAGTCTCGAAAAAATACTTAGATTATCAGAAGATGTTGTTATACCAATGTTAAAGGAAATCAAGGATACCAAGATGGAGTCGCACCCCAGCAAACCTCCAATGTCCAAAACCGGCTTACCGCCTCATAACTTGCCACAGCCCAACCTGCACTTTTCCGGTCGTGTAAATATATTGGATAATATCAACAAACGGTTTCACGAAGGCACTGTCATTTGCCTGCAGCAGACAATTGCCGGGCTGGGTGGTGTAGGCAAAACAGAAACCGCTTTAAAATACGCCCACAAATATGGCAGCAACTACACAGATGCAATTGGGTGGCTTAATGCGGAAACAGAGACTTCTTTATTTTACAGCTGCCGAGACTTTTTTGGAAGAATCGGACGTAATCTTGCGCACAACATAGACACGGAACAACTTGGAGCAGAACTGCAATATTGGCAAAGAAGCAACACATCTTGGCTGCTTATTTTTGACAACGTAGAGCAAGAAGAGTTTGTAAAACCATATTTATCCACCAGGCACCAGGGACATATATTGTTTACATCACGCAAACGTGATTTGAGAGGATTAGGCCCATGCGCTAAAGTTGATGTTGAGGTGTTTACCCATGAAGAAGCGTTGGCGTTTATGCGTGAACGCCTAGCAGATACCCCGGGCCTTACAAATAAAGACATAGAGTTGGCGGCATTGATTGAACGACTTGGCTGTTTTCCGCTTGTATTAGAACAGGCAACAGCTTACATGGAACGCACCGGTATGAATTGCGGCCAATACCTAAAAAAACTGGAAGAAAAAGGACTTGTGAAGTTTGATGATTATCTGGCAGCACCTACAACCAATTATGAGCGTACAATATCCGGAACATTTGCCATTTCGTACGAAGCGTTGGGAGAAAGCGCGAGGCAGCTGCTTAATTTGTGTGCGTATATGGCTCCCGATAAAATCCCGGTAGAGTTTTTCACAAAGCAAGCTGAGGATTTTCCCCCACCCTTATGCAATGATTTGACAAGGGATGAGGATAGGGTTATCGCCGAGTTGTTTAATTACTCATTGGTAAAGAGAAGTGGAAACTTATTGGATATCCATCGATTTGTACAGGAAATATGCCGCGAACATATAAAAAACAGCGGTGAAGATTGGTTAGGCTGCTGTCTGGAAGCGATGGTGGATACATTGCCGAGAATGAGCGAATATAGCCAACGTGAGATATTTGAATGGTTTGAACTACTGTCCGCTCATGCCGAAGCAATAGCGGAATATTCCGAAGTGACATTTGCAGATGATGAAGATATGCAGGAAACACTGCTTATATTGTATCACCTCATTGGTACAGGAAATGAATGGTTAGCGAGATACAGCCAGGCATTACAATGGCGTCAAAGGGAAGCAGACGCCTTTGAAAAGGTATTAGGCAAAGAACACCCGGGTACCGCCATTACCTACAACAACATCGCTATGGTTTTCAGTGCCCAAGGCGATTATGATAAAGCATTGGAATGGCACAATAAAGCTTTAGACATCAGAGAAAAGGTATTAGACATAGAACACCCGGATACCGCCATGACATACAATAACATCGCTCTGGTTTTCAACACCCAAGGCGATTACGATAAGGCATTGGAATTGCACTATAAAGCTTTAGGTATTAGAGAAAAGGTATTGGGCATAGAACATCCAAACACCGCCATGACATACAACAACATCGCTATGGTTTTCAATGCTCAAGGCGATTATGATAAGGCACTGGATTGGCATTATAAAGCTTTAAACATCAGTAAAAAGGTAGAGGGCAAAGAACACCCAAATACCGCCACCTCCTACAACAATATCGCGTCAATTTACTATGCCCAAGGCGATTATGATAAGGCACTGGATTGGTACTATTTGGCTTTAGACATCCGAGAAAAAGTATTGGGCAAAGAACACCCGGACACCGCCATTACCTATAATAACATCGCATTTACTTTAGAGAATCAAAGAAAATACGAAGAAGCATTAAAATTGTTTCAAAAGAAATTATCAATTATGGAAAAAACATTTGGCACCAACCATCCTAAGGCAATTGAAGCCAGAAGCAATGTGGAAAGTGTATCAGCAAAGATTAAAGCCGGAAGCGAATAAAAAACTGCCCGCCAATCACTTACGTGACTATTGGGCAATCCTTTAAAACATCCAATCTATCTCTGCTTTACTTATAACAACAAACTGCAGCATTCTACGGTTATCTTTCGTCAGTTCCTGAAACTCTTCAATGCCCGCAAAGTAAGTGGTGCAAATCATTTCTATAGAGCAGATTACGTAGTATACGGCCTGTTTTTCTTCTTTGGTTAGGGGCGATACATTGTCGTATCCGTGTGTGTTAGGCCTTTGCTTTTTCGTATTAACGCAATTTGCTTGCCTACATTTTCTGCGCTTACTGTCATTTTTTTGTCTCCTATGCTTTATTTTATCTCTGTGTCCTCTGCTGTACTCTCTTTGCCTCTGTGCGTAAATATTTTTTCCTCACGTAGGCCACAGGGGCACGGAGATAAGAGAAGGAAAATACATCCATGAAAGGAAAATGTAAATGAACACCTTATCAAAGCCGGGGCAGTATGTGTGGTTTAAACCGGATGACACATCCCGCAACCCATACGCCGCCTTCCGCCGCAGTTTTGAAATTGCAGACGTGAAAAAAGTGAAAAGCGCGGAGTTTTATATTTTTGCGGACACGGTGTACTCGCTGTATGTAAACGGGCAGTTTGTAGGTTTTGGCCCCGTCCGTTTCGACCCACGCTACCCGCAGTACGATTGTTACGATCTGGCCGGATATTTACAAGATGGCAAAAATGTAATTGCCGTACTGGCCAATTTTCATGGACACAAGGTTTTTAAAAGCATACCAGCTCAAGCAGCAATGGTTGCCTGGGGACAGGTAGATACAGGCAGCGGCGTAATTGATTTACGCACCGGCACGGCTTGGAAGTGCCGCCAACATTTAAGTTACAGCCGCTACACGCCAAAATTAAGCTTCGCGCTGTTCGCTCAGGAGCATTATGACCAGGGCCTGTTTGATGAAGACTGGATTTGCCCCGGTTATGACGACAGTCAATGGCCTGTGGCGGTGGAAATATCCAACCAAAATGCTTTTGGCCCCCTTACCCCGCGGGAAATCCCTTTCATGAAACTAAGCCACGTCACGCCCCACAGTGTAACCGTTGCCCCACTGATAAAAACCGAAGATTTGTATTCACTTTATTTCCCCGTCTCCATGAGGTACGACGCCATAGGCGACGAAAAGGCCGTGTTCAGCCGCTTTATTTGCTGGTCTACCTACATTTACTCCCCGCGCAGGCAAACCGTTACCGCCGGGGTATTGTACGAACGCCTGTGGGTAAATGGAAAACCCTGCCAAACCATGGAGGATCCAATCCGCCCATTGCGCTTTAACGCGCTTGTAGAGCTGGACGAGGGCTGGAATTACCTGTTTGTACATGTGGACGCCCACATAGATATTTACGACGGTTATCTGGCACTGCCAAGCGGTAAGGGATTGGTAGTCTCTGCGGATAAAAACGAAAACAGCGATTTATTGTTCAAGTATTTGTCTCTGCAAAAAATCGAACTGGACAAACAATTGCGCGATCTGCCCCTTCCATTACCGGAAGACTTTGACATGGCAGCCTTTGGAGGCTGGGCATTTTCAACAAAGGCAGACAGCGCGGCCAGCCCTTGCAGGGAAGCGTCATGGGACATGTACGCCCCGCCTATTGAAACAATTCCGCAAACGACAAACAACAGCATCATCAGAAAAGACTTATACCCCGACGGTTTTATGCTTACATTTGACATGGAGTATATGAGACTGGTGTTCCCACGCCTACAGTTGCAAGGCGTAAAAGGTGCCACCATCGACTTTTTATACAGCGACCGCTTTGCGGCAGACGGTCAGCACTTAAGGGCGTTGTCCTGGGTACCCCTGGGCGACCGTGTTGTTTGCGCCAATGACACCCTGGACTGGCAGCCTATACAGCCAAGGGGTTTCCGGTTGTTGGGCATTACGGTGCGCAACGCGCCGGGGGACGTGCCGGTTAAAGACATTTCCTTCCTGTCTGCCCATTACCCAACGGAACAGGTGGGATACTTTGAATGTTCCGACCCGCTGCTAAACAAGATATGGGAAATGGGGGCCATAAGCCAGGCCGTTAACATGGAGGACGCATATGTAGACTGCGTAGACCGGGAACGGGGAATTTACGCCCTGGACGCCTTAATCCAGTACCACGTAAACCTGGCCTGCTTTGGGGACCACCCGCTTATGAAGCGCACCCTTGAAATTTACGGCCAAAGCAGCCATGAAACAGGGGCGTTCCGCTGCCTGTACCCAAACACCGGCGATTATATTATCCCGGATTTCTGTCTGTACGTAGTCAACGGGTTTTACGCTTACTACCGGCAAACCAAGGATATTGCGCTGGTGGAAAAATATTGGCGGGAAATTATCGACAATCTGCAAGTGTTCCACAAATTATCCGACGAACGGCAGGACAAACTATTGTGCGGCGACAACCCCACGGAAGGCTGGGGCAACCGTACGAACAACCTCACCGGCTTCTTTGGCGACGGCGCGCGCACAGAAAATACGGGCATAAACAGCTTATTCTCATCCCTGTATCTTCAAACCCTTCGGGAGACGTTGGAAATGGGGGAAGCCATTAACACAAACGATGTGGCGGAAGACATGGCCGACTTAAAACAGCGGATTGCCGTATTGGAAAAGTCTATTCAGGATGCATTCTGGAACGAAGAGAAAGGTCTTTTTGCCGACACAATCGAACACAAGCGGTTCTCCCCTCACGCGTCCATTTTTGCCCTGCTGGCAGGTGTTATCACACCACAGCAGCGGGAAAGGCTGCGCCAAACCATACCGCCACTGTGCAGCTGTGTTTTCACAAATGGCTACGACCACACAGGCGGAACCCTTTTCGAGCTTAACATCGGCTTTCTGGTTATAAAGGGCCTGTATGAATTGGGCCTGGACAACGTTGCAGAACGTTGCATAAAAGACGCATGGGGATATTTTATTGTTAACGGGCTAAAAACCACCCCGGAGCATTTTGATTTGCAGGCAAGCCGCTGCCATGCCTGGGCGGCATACCCAACATATATGCTGTCCCGCTATGTATTGGGCGTGCAGTTCGATGCCCTTGGGGACGTAACCGTTTACCCGCAGCCCGGCCATGTAACCTGGGCAAAAGGGGCTTTCCCACACCCAAAAGGGCTTGTTGAAGTGGAATGGCATAAAGAAAACGGCCAAATTATCTTTGACCGTTTAACTACCCATTAGAGCGCGATTTCCTGGTTTGGCTCGATGATTAGTTTATTAGGCGCGTCCCACTGCTCTGCCACTTGCCGGTCGAATAATTCCCCGGGTTTTACATGAATGATAATGTTATTTTTCGCCTTAATAATTCTTGCGCATTCTGCCGCTTCTTCCGACCCCATGTTGTAAAAACCGTCGCCGCAAAGTATGGCATAGTCCAGGTTTTTGTCCGGGAAGGTTTCCATTTGCGCTGTTTTGGAAGTGTCGCCGCAGGCGTAAATTTTTACGCCGTCAAGTGTAATTATAAAGCCCACACATTCTGCGGGGTTGTGGTTTTTGTTGTACGCCTCCACGGCCTCAATGGTTACGCCATCAATGTTAAAGGTGTTGGGTTTGCCGCCTGCAAGTGCTTCTGCGTTGGTGATAATTTTGCAGCCGGGCTTTTGAGCGCAAAGCTGCACCTGATTGTGGTCGCCGTGCTGGTGCGATACTAAAATAATGTCGGCGGGCAGGTCGTACCCTTCCCCTGCAAAGGGGTCTACATAAATAATTTGCCCTGCGTCTGTGGCCAGCCTAAAGCTGCCGTGGCCTTGGTAAAATAGTTTTGGCATGGTAGTTCCTCCTAAGAAATATTTGTTACCGTGCGATACATCGTAAATTTCATACGGTATGGAAAGTTGATTCAAAACTGCCATATCCGCCTTTTTTCGTTCTTCCCAAAATTGAATTTGCGCGGTTGACGGCAACGATTGTCCCCGGTTAAGACGCGCCTTTTTCAACTGCTCCGATACATTGTTAGTGGATAAATAAACAATGCTTGGATCGAGTTGCTTTATAGTTTCTGCAAGCATATTTACATGGCTGATAATTTGCCGGTGGGAAGCCCCGTAGTTACGCATCATATCGTTTAGGGGGTGATGAAGCAGGGAACCGTCAAAAATAATGTAGTCCACCCGTTTATGGCTTTGCGCAAATTGTTCCCAAACCAATTTATACACCCGGGAATATTCAGGTAGTGGCACACGGGGAGGTTCCGCCGTATTATTACAGCAAAACTCACGGCTGCGAAGATTCCCCAGTAAAGGTTCCGGGAATAACGGTGTTGTGCCGTTGTTGTATCGTACCAACATTGTATCCCCGGCAACTGTCGTATTATCTTCAATATCTGCGGAATAGGCAGGATACTTTGCAAGTAAACTTGCATAGTCATTGTTATTAAAAATTGCGGTACTGTAAAAATCAATAGGGTTTGTATAGTCGCCTTCAACAAAACAATCTACGGTGCAGCCCATAACCGCTAACCCGTCTTTCAATTTTTGGGCCATGGTTGACTTACCTACACCCGATACACCTTCAACAAAAATAAGTTTAGTCATTACTGCCCAGCCGTTTCACAATTGTGGCTATCCTGTTTACTTTTGTTTCTTCTTTTTTTGCGATTTCTATGTGGTTTATTTGTTCGCGCTTAATATAATCGGGCTGCGCCCGGAATATATCCAGTAACCCGGCGTCCTCTAACTCTTTTTCAATATAACCGGGGAGTACAATTTCTCGCTTCTTTGTATCTTTCTCCAACGTTACATGAACAATGTCGCCCAAATTTTTGCCGACGGCTTGTTTGATAAACTCGTTATACACTAAGTAATGCCCATTTTTTGAAGGAAGAAGCATATGGTCAAAGGTGTGTCCATCAACCGTTATGCAAACCGGAATATTTCCCTTGGACCCAAAATGCTCTAACGCTGAATAGGGAAAGTAAAATACATTCCACTTTATTTTACCTTCAAGCCGTTTAATTTCGCTGTCAAATTCAAATTTCATTTGTTAGTTCACCCTTTCCATTATCGTAACACGCACCGTATCCCCCGGCTGCTTCTCAATCTTCGCCCGTATATCCTTGCGAATGCCGATAATATAGCAAACGGACCCATCCGGATTTTTTACACCCATGTTTACAATGCTTCCGTCATAGGGCTCGCCGTCAAATGTGGCACTAACCTTAACCCGCCCCTTGCCAAACACTTCTTTTATGTCGAAAGGAACGGCAACGTATGCCCCGTCCTGGTCCGGTACTTTTTGGATTGCGGCTTCAAATTCGTATAATTTGTCCATACTCACCTCCGGCAAAATAGTATTAACCGGCCCCATTATAGCATTAACCGGGCCCTGGGTGAATATATATTATCCAAAGTTTTACAGCCCGGCTCTACCCCTGATATAGGCGTTCCGATTGAAATCAAGCCGAAGCAAATAAAATGCGTGCGGCTTCATGCACGCACTTTTATGCACTCTGAGGCTTTGATTGAAACGGAACAGCAAGATCAAACCTTTAATTCACCGTACGTATATGACAATGACTGAATATCATACACGGTCGTTTTTGTACACCTAAAAAGTTTTTCATCAAAGACAGCTAAGTTGAATCCATCCTCGCACATAGTACTTATGTATTCTACGCCGTCAAAACCTTGGCTTTTAATATAATCACTAATATATTGCGTTGGAAGATAGTCCAGCACACTGTCATGCCCCCGTAATGGCTTTGCAATTTGCTGGCTTATTAACTTCAAATGCTCTATATTTACTGCGTGTTGTGTGTAGGAAATTCCCAGTGCATCATTGGCAATAAAAGGGCTTATTTTATCTAAACTGGCAAAGTCAATAACTTCAATATCTTTTTTCAGCTTAAAATTTCCCACTGTGACATAATCAAAAACCCCCGCACGTATTTCGTGCAAAGTGGTTTTTATAGAATCAGCCAAATACAAGACACTTATTCCAACAGGGTTTACCCGTCCGGCAGTTGCCAAATGAGCAGGCGGTGCCCCCATTTCATTTTTAGTAAAACCAATCTCGTTTGAACATATACGCGCCCGATAAAATATCCGTCCTGCTTTATAGTGTTTCCGGACACACCGAATAAACATATCTAAAACACTTTTATTTATATGGTCTGTATGAAACCGGTTTATTTCCTTTATTGCTTCAACAAAGTCATTCCAGGCATAGCCGCTGATAATGGAATGTTCATTTAAATAATTACTGTCTTGGCTCTCCAACACCCCTATCGGATTGTCAAATAAATCGGGCTGAACTGCATATTTCTCGTAGCAAATTGCCGTTATCAACCGATAAATGCAATCCGGCTCTACGTTGAAAATTGACCATTTTCTGTACAATATATTTTTTAGTAAATCTGTGTTGTCTTTAGGAAAGGTATGCGGTAACTTATCTGCAACGGTATAGATGTCTAACAATTCGCCAAACATGTCAGTCAAAATAGTCTCTTTGCCCAATGGATAGACAAGGTTGCCCTTACTGCCGCAGAAGTCGCAATTTCCTTTGGTTTTATTAGCCTTAATAATGTCAATGATCTCTGCATCATTAAAACATCTTACACAACAATTCATCTTACTTCCCCTCACTAAGGTATCTTCCCATAAGCTCTAAATGGTGCATAATTGATAATTTTTTTACACTTCCAAGCCCCGGATAAGTTTGATTGTTATAGTGTTCTAAAAGCGTTTGTAATCCCAAAGTAGGGGGAAAAGGGTTGGCTTGATACCAAATGTTCAACTTTGTAACTGCTTCATAAAATTTTTTAGCAGGGTTGGAAATATCGTCATTCGAATCAGAAACAAAGTGCTTTATTCTAAGACTTCTATCCTCCGCAAAAAATACAATGTGAATAGCAACAGCATATGGTGCAAAACCGGACTCTACATACTCCATGCCCACAACAGAATAATCCGAAAAACCTTTCAATCCATCTTCTGCAAAATACAGATGGTCTTCAGAAAAAAACTTATCATCTTCTTGATAGTCAGAATTTCTGCTCTGCTTTTCAAACTTGTCATCCAAAATAACACGATTACGCTTAATTCTGCGACGAAAAGCAGATTCATCGGGAATAAGGGAATATCGTGGACTAACAGCGGCAAATTCATTTTCATAAATATCAATAAAATCACGGTTAGTTGTGATTACCAGCAAATCTTTTTTTTCAATGCCGGATTTGCTCCAATGCTCTAAAAGTGATACAGCATTTTTCTGCATTATTATGGACTTTACAACCGTTTCATTGTTGTAAAGCTGATGAAATTCTTCTTTATTTGACCCCTCTTTAGAATCCTCTTCCGCATCCCTCAGTTCTTCCATAAATGACCCAACAGCAGGATTTCTGATTACGGCTAATAAATGTCCCGTACGAATATACTCTGCAATCGTCTTAATTAGTGAAGGAGATAGTCTAACAGGCTCAACAATAGGCACAACATAATCCCCCAGCAGATTATTTGCTGCTAACTCGCGTAAGGCCAATAGCTCATATTGTCTGCCCCGTAAATATGGAAAATACATACATCTACCCCCTATATTTTTCGTTTAGAAAATAATTTAGTCCGTCATAATCTTTTGATGTTGGAGCAGAAAAATACATTAGTGATTTCAGCTCATATGGAATCTCTTGAAACCTACTAGGCATAATCTTATTTCGTTTTTTAAGTTCTTTTAGCGTTGCAGAATAAGCCTTTAAAATTGGAATTTTCTCAAACCAGGCAAGACACTCATCATAATAGAATACTTGAGATGCCGTCGGCAAAGAGCCAAAGTGTTTTTTGATTATATTTTCATATTCATTTTTATGGAGAACTTTGAAAATCACACGATGCTCTAAGTAGGAATTGTTTTTGACCGCCTGTTTTTTCAAAGTTGAACTTATAGTGTTGCGGTTTGTAAGCACACATATACCAACCGGAGTATCCCGCAGTATATTAGTCAATCTTTGATAATTCCCCTCTGATGTTACAACGCAGACATGATTAAAGGCTTTGAAGTAATCATTCAACTGTGTTTCAAGTCTATCAAAGCTGTCAAGTTCGGTCTTTATTTCATAAACGACAGCTTTTCCATTTATTAAAATGAAATCTGCTTTTGATTTACCAATGGGGATTTGTGTCAAAGCAGCAGTATTTATATTATGCCGCTTGAGCAATAGCTTGTTGAGTAACGTATTAAGATAGAAATATTCATTCCTATATGACTTTGACATAAAACTGTATATTTCGCTGATTAGCTCACCGTTGTTTTTAGCTATGCAGTCTTCTACATATTGTTGTACGACTGCTCCATATATGGTATTTGTACTATAGTTAATTAGGTCTTGAAAAACATTTTGAGTAAAGAGTTTGTTCAAAACTAAATTATTAGCAGCAATTGTCATCTAAACTCCCTCTCTTCTCTGCATACATACTTCATTTTTATTGTACCATAAACACTACTAAAGCGGAACATTTTTTGATTATGATCGGGCAGCATCCATACCCCCTGATATCAGGGGGTAATTGCCGCTTTCCCCGGTAAAGGAGCTTGAGAAAATGCCAGAAGACATGACGCAAAACCTGCCAACTACATATTACGAGAAGCAAATTGACAAAACTCTGTACCGTGTCACAAACATTTACAAGGGTGAAATCGACTTTGATAAAGCCGCAGAGGAGCTGCTCACGCAAAAAATATCCGACTTGCTAAACTCAAAGGGCCTGGGCAATGGCACGGCAAAAGGAATATAAAGTTGGCATATACGTAAGGCTAAGCAAGGAGGACAGCCGCGGGGAAGAAAGCGTGTCTATAGAAAACCAAAAGATGATGCTGACAAAATACGTAAGGGATAACGGCTGGACGCTAACGGAAATTTACCAAGATGACGGCTTTAGCGGCACCAACCAGAACCGGCCCGCTTTCCGACGAATGATTGCCCACATTAAGTCCGGCCATATTAATACAATACTGATAAAAGACCTTTCCCGCCTTGGCAGGAACTACCTGGAAGTGGGCAGCCTGACAGAAATATTCCTGCCGGAACATGGCTGCGAGTTAATTTCCCTTAGCGAAAAACTGGACGACATGATGGTGTTCCGCAACTGGTTTAACGAGCAGCACAGCAAGACAACCAGCCAAAAGGTAAAGGCCGGAAAGCGTGCCTTTGCACAAAGCGGCAAATATGTAGGCGCGTATGCCCCATACGGCTATATAAAAGAACCCCGTAACCGCCACAAGTTAATTATTGATGAAAATACCGCCCCTATTGTAACGAAAATTTTTCAAATGCGGGCAAAGGGCATGGGGTTTAGGGCAATTGCAGAAAAGCTGAATAACGACGGCATAATCCCGCCGCGGGAGTACTACTACCAAAACAAAAATGCCAAAAACCCTGTAAAAACCCGCCGGGTTTGGGGGGAAACAACGGTAAAAGGTATCCTAAAAAATGAAGCTTACATAGGCAATCTTGTATACGGCAAACAGGGTTCGTTATCCTACAAAAATCAAAAGTTAGTAAAAAAAAGCCAACACGAATGGATTAAGGCAGAAAACACCCACGAGCCTATTATTCCGCAAGAATTATGGGATAAGGCGCAAGCATTTACCCACAACAAGCACCGCCCAAGGCGGCGAAGTGACGGGGAAATAAGCATTTTTGCGGGGCTGCTTTACTGTGCCTGCTGCGGCTATAAACTGCGAAGTAACACGGAACGCCGAACCCGCAAAGACGGCAGCGAATACAAGCGGATTTCCTACATGTGCAGCACCTATGCCAATAACGGCAAAAAGGCCTGCACCGTTCATGGCATAGGCGAAAAGCCGCTTATAAAGCTGGTTACAAGCCATATGAAAAACCATTGGCCTACCAGTTTCAACCGGGAAACGATAATTAACGCGGCCCTGGCCGCAGCTAAAGCAGATGCGCTTTCCTGCCATGGAGTTTATACAAGTGAAATGGAAGCCCATAAAAAGCACGTTGATAAGCTGGATTTATTAATCGAAAATTTATACCATGACAAGGTATCCGGGCTGGTACCTGACACATTTTTTAAGCGGCAGGTTCAAAAATACGAAAGGGAACGGACAGAACGGGAGCAGTCAATCCGGACATTGGAAGAACGCATTACCAATAGCGCACCCATTCCCATAAACACCGCCGGGTTGGAAGCCTTGATAAACCAAGGAGTATCCGGCCTTTGTATAAAGGCCCTGCTCCCCCTTGTGGAAAAAATTATCGTACACGAAGCACAGTACATAACAGGGCAGCGCATATGCGACATTCAAATTATGTATAAATTCGGTACCTTCCTTGGCGATACATAACTGTAAAAATGCGATTTAACGTAAACGAAATAATACAGTAAATGTTCGCTTCCAAAGAAGCCGGGGGCCAAGTGGAATATATTTCGTGGCTGGCAGAGTTTTTTATATAGTATTTGAAGGGTACCCGTACATTCCGGGCATTTGGGTTGTCGGGACGGCCCAGGTGAACGGTAATAAACTCTGGAATAACTACCTCGCTAAGCACACGGGATGCTTCTGCGGGGCGTTCCATTGCCCGCTGCCCGCCGGAAACCAGGTTGTGCGGCGGGGTGTACATTTCAATGACATTACCTTCTTCCAGGCTTGGCATCATGTCCATGTAAAGTATGCTGGTTTCCGTATCCAAAATTTCTACCCCATGCATTATCACCGTAGAAAAACCTTTGGCTTCGGCTTTTACGTCACATACCGAGTAAGGGACGCCCATGTATTCCGGGTCTGTCGTTAGTTCCACATTCGGTGCCTCCAGTGCCACAGTTTCTGCAACACCGCTTTCATCGGTTACCATTTCGTACAAAATGTTGTCGCCATTAAAAACGGTTATCCGTGCGTTTGGTACCGGCAGCGCGCCATTGGCAGTAGTTGTTATAACTTTCAAAAAACCTGTTCCCATTGACATCCTCCTTTAAATGGGCTTCCTCATATAACCAAACAAAAAAGAACAAACCCCAGTAGGTTCGTTCCTTATAATATGCGTGAATGTATAAACAGGTTACGGTGTGGTGGTTACCGCGTCTATAATCCGCTGGTACAACCCGCTGGCATTGCTGCGCCAGTTGCCCTGTATCAGCTTCGCCTGTTCCCGGGTGTCAACAGACACAGATAATTCCAAAATGGCGCGCTTATCTTCGTAAATGCCGCATTTTACTTGAAAGTCGTTACTTTCCACATTGGGGAAGTATGTTGCAGTAACTTCATAATCCCGCTTTACTTTGCCGCGGTTTTCTATTACGTACTGGTTAATTAACACCCGCATTGGCCGCGGGATGTGGTTAACAAAGTAGTCCAGGCATTTTAGCCCCTCGTTTGTAACCGCGTAGCGGGTGGTGTTGGCGTCCTGGGCGTTTTCCTGGGTGGCTTCCAGCAGGCCTTGCTCCAACATTACAGACAGGGTTTGTTCCAATGTGAAGTAATCCATGAAATCTTTCGACATTACAAAATCTGTAATTTGTGCCCTGGACATAGATATTTCCATCCGGTTTATAAAGTATAAAATCAACAATTTATTTTCTACGTCTTTGTATTCCAGCGAAACAGACACTGTTTACACTCCTTCCGGTGCGCTTAGTATAACCCGATTCTCGTCATCCATGTGTATTTGCACACGGTTGCCGTCAAGGCCCATTTTATCTAAAAATTCACGGGGTATTTGAATGCGGCCCGCACGGTCAAATACAGCAAGTTCTACGGCTTCCCTTGTAAAGCCTTCTATCCCCGCAAGTTTGTCGGAATAACTCATTACAAACTCGCTGGAAGTCTTGCCGTCACGTATGGCGACAACACGTTCTACTTTCTTAGAGATTTCTCTGTCATGGGTAACAATTACAACTGTGGTGCCAAGCTCCCGGTTAACTGTGCGGAACATGTCCATAATAACATTGGAAGTCTTTGTGTCTACGCTGCCCGTAGGTTCGTCTGCAAGCAGCACCGACGGATAGTTTGCCAGTGACAAAGCGATGGCCACACGCTGCTGCTCACCGCCGGAAAGCTGGCTTAGCCTGTGCTTTGCCCGCTTGCCGATACCCGTAAGCTCTAAAAGTTCTAAGGCGCGATGTTTTTTGTTTTTTATGGGCTTAACATTGTTAAATTGCATCGGCATCATTACATTTTCCAAAGCCGTAAGGTACGGAATAAGGTTACGGGCGTTATTTTGCCATACAAAACCAACGGTAGCGGTTTTATAGTCTACCAAGTCCCTTTCCCTCATTTTGAAAAGGTCTTTGCCGTCTACAATAAGTTTACCGGCAGAAGGTTTATCCAAGCCGCCAATCATATTTAGCAATGTAGATTTACCACTGCCGCTGTTACCGATAATGGCCATAACCTCGCCGCGCTCAATAAGTAAGTCCAAGCCTTGAAGTGCCATGACTTCGATATCTTTTGTCTTATATATTTTTACTAAATTTTCTGCCATAATTACGTACTTATCTTGGTCCGTCATTTATATACCCCAATCTGCAAATGTTTAAGTTTCAACTTACGTTTATGATTTCTCCGTCCTCAAGCTCGTAAACTTTGTCGGCAACCTCCATAAGCCCGGGGTCATGTGTAGTCATTACAATAGTCGCGCCTTCAAACTCTATCAGGTCTTTAAATATTTTCACTACCTGCAGGCCTGTATTTGTGTCAAGTTCTGCCGTTGGTTCGTCTGCAAATATGACTTTTGGCTTGTGTGCAATTGCGCGGGCAATAGCGACACGCTGCTGTTCACCACCGGAAAGTTCCGGCGGCAAGTGTGTCATACGCCCGCCAAGGCCAACCCTTTCCAAGCAGTTTTCCACACGCTTACGGCGGTCCTTTGCAGGGTATCCGTTAATACGCAATATAAATTCCACATTCTCGTAAGCAGTCATCATAGAAACAAGAGCTACAGACTGGAATACAAAACCCATCTCGCTTTTGCGTACCTGGTCACGTTTGCGCTCGCTTATTTTTGTTAAAGATTTGCCGTCAAACATAATCTCTCCGCTGGTAGGGTAGTCCAACGCGCCAAGAATATTCATTAAAGTAGTTTTTCCACTGCCGGAACGGCCTTTTAAAACAGTCAGTTTATTTTCCGCAACTGTCAAATCTATGCCCTTTAATGCCCAAAAGGTGCTGCCGCCTGTGGGGAAACCACGCTTAATATCTTTACCGGATAGGATAATATTGCTCATTAAATTTGCCCCTTACATGTTTTAATTAAAATACATCAATCAGCTTGCCGCACGGAATATATTTGCCCGCGGGGTATAAACACCCTGTTTGAGATAAGCGCGATTTCACCGCCGGGCGCAAGATGGTCCAGCCCATTTATAAAATATCCGCGCCCGTATACAACGCTGCCGGTCGCTTCCAGTGTAATTAGTATCCTGTAGCGGCCTTCCGATACGGCAAGTACTGCCGTGCCGTCCGAACGGTGAAGGTAGTCCATTGCCGGCTCTATATGAATATCCACAACCGTACCTATGGCAGTACGCTCGTGCTGGCGGTAAAAAACATCCCCAATACTAACGGATTCGGTTATGAAGTGTCTAAGCCCATCCCCTTGCACGGTAACAAGGATTGGTGTATCCGGGCGAAGAATCTGCCCTATACGGTCCGACGTTTGGCGGTACACAAAACCGGCTACCAACACCAATATTGCAACTACCAAAACAATGTCTACAATACTAACGCGTCCTTTTATTCTTCCGCTGTTATCAATCATTTTTGCACCACCTTAGTCTAAGAACTCTAGCCGTGTAATGTATCCGCGCCCTGCAAAATCCCGGGAGCGCACGTACACGTCACGGTTAACTGCTACACGGAAATCGTTTACTTCCGTTTGAAAGTCGCTTACATTAGCCCATGCTTCTATTACGATATAGGTAAATTCGCGTCCTTCAACGGGAGTGCGGCGTATAGTATTATTGGCTTCGTCCGGGACATCTTGCAAAAACGGCAAGCCATAAGCTTCTACAACGTAACCGATTGCAATATCCCTTGCACTTTCAAACACCAACGGCCCCGGCACTATTTGCCTGTAAAAACCTGTTGGGTGTTCGCGCAGTTCAACGGTAAAGCGGATTAGCGTACCGCCTTCAGCTATAGCCTGCTGTGGGGCGGCAAACAAATAAGCCCCGTAAATCAAACCTGCGCATGCAATTATCAGCAATACGTCAAATATGTTAAAAATTTTGAATATTCGCAGTTTACGCATTTATATCAGCTCCTTATACACATTTTCTATTTCTTGTGCCATCCGTTCTGCGGTAAATTGCTGGGTATACAACAATCTTGCCCCGTCAGACAGCTCTTTGTATAAATCCGGGGCGTCTTTTATTTTTGTTATCGCATCATCTAAAGCTTGAGCGTCTTCTGCAGGGACCACAATACCGTTTACGCCATCTTTAATAACATGAGAATCTATTTGTGTGGATATTACCGGCTTTCCTATACTCATTCCGAAAAGTATGGGTATCGGAATCGCATCTTCTTCTTTAGACAAATTAATTTGTACATCTGTAACACACATAAGTTTGTCGGCACTTTGAACATAATCCAATAAGCGCACGTTTTGCAATTGTTCCTTTTTAATGCGCCGCCGCATATGGGGCTTGTGTCCGCCATCTGCTCCTGCAATCAGTATTATTACATTGTAGGGCAATTCCCTTGCTGTGTCTAGAACATAGTCATAAACATTCGTTAATTTTGCGGTGCAAGTTACCACAAAGGAATTATCCGGGATGTTAAATTGTCTTTGCAAACGCAATCTTTCGCCCACGGCATATTCGTTGGCAGAGTGGACACCGTTGTAAATCATGCGTATTTTTGCGGAAGGTACGCCTGTTTCCAATAAATTTTTGTGTGCATTGACAAAAGCAGCAATTGAGACATATTTTTTACCGGCTAACAGTTTTGCAAAAAAACCTGCCTGTACAACCTCATGCTGGGTGTGTACATGCTTGCACTTGCCAAACATACGCGCCGCAATACGCCCTATGAAGCATGAATGTGTATGCAATATATCCGGCATAAATTCTTTAATTTTCTGCTTTATAGCCATTGCTTCTGCCCATACACCGGTTTGTTTGGAGTCATAAAACCGGCACGGTATTTTATTTTGTTTGAACAGTGATTTTAACCCGGAATCCTCGGGCAGCAAAACTTGCATGGCAAAGGTGGAATTACAGGCGTCGAACAGGGTAAGTATATGCTGCCCCGCGCTGCCTATATCTCTGTCTGTGATAATATGCAGTACTTTTATTCTGCTCATAATCAGTCCTCTTTTAGCGTGTCCGAATTTTATATCAAGTCCGTGTATAACTGTTCTGTTTTGGTTACCATTTCCTGTACGGTAAACCGTTTGGTATATATTTGGCGCGCTTTTGCGGAAATGGCTGCGTAAAACGCATGGTCCGTTTGTAATTTATTTACCGCTTCCGTCAATGCGCTTGGGTTACGGATGGGTATTATGATGCCGTTTTCACCATTGGAAATTACATACGGGTTGCCGCCGTAATCTGTGACGATGGCGGGCTTACCAACGCTCATCCCTTGGATTAATGCCATAGATGTGGCTTCCGTGCCAAATGATGCGGACAATTGTACATCCATTACTGCCAGAAGTTCGTCCACTTCCGTTACAAACCCAAGAAGCCGTACATTTGTAATACCTTCGTTTTTGATGCGTGCTTCCAAATGTGTGCGTCTTTCCCCGTCACCTGCAATTAATACAAACGCGTCTGGCAGGTTTTTGGCCGCATCCAGTACATCATCCTGGCCTTTTACCTCTGTAAGCCGGGCTATTTGCGCAAGAATAAACGCATCTTGCGGAATGCTAAACTTCGCACGTAATTGTTCACGTTCCTCGTCAGAGTACTCTTTCGCGGGAGCCGTGCCGTTAAATATTACATGAATGTTCTTTGCCGAAGTGCCAAGGGCAAGCAAGTTGTCTTTTGCCGCCGGTGATACGGCAATAATTGCATCGCTAAAGTAATTATTTATCCACCCGAAAATATTACGCATTGGAAAAATTTTTTGCCAGGTTGCCGGTTCAAAAACACTGTGACGGGTGTATACGATTTTACATTTTTTGTACCGCCGTGCGGCCAGACGCCCGGAAAGGGACGCATGTGTATGGATAATATGGGGCTGCAGCTTCTTTATTTCCTTAAGCAGCACGCCAACCGCCTTTAGTGAAAATGAACTTTCCGCAAGGTGCGGTAACTCTATGCAGGTTATGTCATGGCTTTGGAAAATTGGCGTTAACTTTGCATTTTGCGGCAAGGCAATTATGGGTTCAAACTTTTGACGGTTAACGCCCGTATGCTTATCCAGTAAGGCCAACAATTGATGGCCCGCGCCGCCAACATTGCTGTCTGTCAGCACATGTAAAATTTTTATCTTATTACTCATAGTAATTACTCACAACATCCGATTTTTTCTGTACGGGCAAGGGTGGCATATTTACCTTTGCAAAAGCCATACTTATACCTATAAAAAGGTAAAATGTTAACAGCACACGATAATTGTAAAACACGAAGTCTGTAACGCCTTGGAATAAAAAACCTATTACAGCAGCCACCATTGCGGCCGCCATTACGCGCTGTTTAAAACATGTAACCCGGCGCAGGAAATTAGCCATTGTCCTGAAATAGCAAGCTATTACAGCCACAAACACCAAAAAACCTATTACACCCAGCTCTACAAGATACTGAATGTATAGACTGTGGGAATGGGGCGAATATATGGCCGCCAGTGCGTAAAACGGGTACACAGTATTGTAGGCGTCAATACCTTGACCAACGCCGCCCAGCCAAAAATCTTGCAGCATGCGTATACTGCCGCGCCAAATGTTTAAACGGAAGGCAGTTGAAGTATCTGTAGTATCTAAAATAGATAATATTCTGTTTATAATTGTTTGGGGCAAAACAAGTGGCAAAGCCGCCACAGCCGGGATAAACAATACGACTAACCGCTTTTCGATTATAAGTACAAAAATGCCAATAGCCAATGCCAGCGATAAATAACACCCACGGGAAAGGGTCAGCATTAAATTTAACAAAAGCAGACCGGCAATGCCAACTGCACAAAATTTCCGAAAAAACCCTTTAAGGTAAACAATGCAAGCCGCCGCCATAGGAATGGCCAGAAGCAAGTATGTGCCGTAAACATTTGGGTTGCCAAAGGTAGAAAATATCCTGCCTTCCCCGGCAAACGCATCTTGGTCCAGCCAGATGCCGCTGTCTAAACCGGCTACCCTTTGCCATAAGCCAACAAGCCCTGTAAACGCGGCGGATATGACAAATGTTTTTATCAAAAAGTCTACGGATTTTACGGTGGTGCAGCAGGCCACAACCACCAGCGCAGACATCATAAACACGGAAGTTAGCACCGCTATTTGTATACTTGACCGCGGCGCAAGAGACAGTACCGCAGCAACCATAGAAACAACAATGAAAATTACTAAAAAAATTGCCGTACTGTCGATAACAAACTTACGGCTTAAAAACACCAAAAATAAAATTGGTACAAGCATCGCAGCCAGCATCATTGTAGGCAAGAAAGGTGTAGCAAATAAAACAGCGGCGATTCCCATTGCAGGGAACGCAAACAACACCCACTGAAAAAATGCCTTTATACCCAACCCGACTTGCGCCTTATCACCGGGCTGGGGTATTGGGGTGCCAATATTTTCGCAAGCAGTATTAATAAGCCATGAGCCGGAACACAGCTTTGAAAGTACACTATTCCAATACGTCGGAGCCGATACCGGTTTTGGCAAACCGTTTAGCAGGACATTGACCACAGACGCGAAAAAGCTTCGTTTTACGCTGTCTTCCAATGGCCCGGAGTCTGCAACAAATGCACGGGCTGTAAAACTGTTTCCGCACAGTCTTTTAAAAAATTCTAACATAGCCGTAAGCCCGCGGAAGAACAGACTGCCATCCATCCAACGGGAGATTGCCGTAAAAAATGCCGCAAGTTTAATTGACAATTTGATAACCGCCTTTAATCATTACCCATACGTCTGTATCCGCGTAAAAACCGCGCCCGTCGGAACGGGGCACAAGCAGAAGGTTATTTGTTGGTATCCTGTAGCCATCAACAATGTCGCGGCCGGTGGTTACATTAACCATACCGTCCGGGCCGGAAACAGCTGTCGCAAGGCCGCTTCTTAGAATAAATTCTGCGCCCGCTTCCGCGATAAGTATCTGACCTGCCGGGATATTAAGCGGAGTAAACGGAACAACTTGCCCTGCGCCTCCGTTTATTGCAATTGCAGCTACAGCATCTAAAAGTTCCCCGTAAACAGCCTCGAAATACTGTATCATTTCCGAAAACAATGCTTCCCGATCTACATTAAAAACAGAAGTGTCGGTGAGTACATCGGTGGGAACAATGCCGGGTGTCATATAGCTTAAAATAGCGCGCAGTTCATTTATTTCCTCCCGAAGCTCTGCCACCTGACGGTCCACATAACTACGGGGTACAAGCGGATCGCCTGCGGTACCCGGCTGGGCAGAGGCCGGGATAAAATGCGCCATGCCAAAGGCCACAACCAGCATAGCCACAACTATTAGAGATTTGAAAATTTTTACTCTTTTCATTTCGGTTCCTCCATTATTTCGCTTAGCAGATTTTCCATTTCATCTACTGTACTTGCTTTATTTACACGCCGCCTAATATCTGCAGAGCCATACATCCCCTTGGTGTACCATGAAATATGTTTGCGCATTTCTTCAATACGCGCCGTTGGGTGCGCGGCTACTGCATGCAGGTGGGCGATTGCTGTCTTAATTACATCTACCTTAGTTGGAGGGGGTGGTAACGT
This sequence comes from Bacillota bacterium, assembly GCA_009786175.1. The sequence goes on from WQTQ01000226.1 coordinate 29,334, forward strand.
GCCTGTTTCAAAATATTTTAACGTGCGGGAAAACAACCAGGGGTTTCCCATTGCACCGCGGGCAATCATCAGGCCGTCACAGCCGGATTCTTGCATACGTTTTATTGCGGTTTCCGGCGTAAAAATGTCGCCGTTGCCGATTACGGGTATTTTTACCGCTTGCTTTACCGCTGAAATAGCGTCCCAGTCTGCTTCACCGGAATAATACTGGTCCCGGGTACGCCCATGGACAACTATTGCCGCCGCACCGGATCCTTCGGCGATTTTTGCCATTTCTACCGCATTGACCGTAGCCGGGGTAAAGCCCTTGCGAATTTTAACCGTAACCGGACGATGGGAAGCTTTTACGGCAGATTCTATCATTTGTGCGGCTAACAACGGGCTTTGCATAAGTGCCGCGCCCTCACCGTTTTTTACAATTTTGGGCATTGGACAGCCCATATTAATATCCACTATGTCGTACTGCACCTCTGGAAAATTATCGTCTATGCGCTTTATGGCTTCCGATAAAATTTCCGGCTCGTGACCAAAAAATTGAATTGACCATGGGTGCATGTAGGCCGGGTTTTCCATAAGACGAATAGTGTTTTTATTACCATAAACTATGCTTTTGGCACTTACCATTTCTGAAACAGTAAGGCCCGCGCCGTGCTGCCACACAATGTCCCGGAAGAATTGATCCGAAACACCTGCCATAGGTGCCATAATAAGGTGGTTTCTAATTTTTACATTTCCCAGCTGCATAGTCTATCCCTTTCATATTTCCCACACAGTTTTAACATTTCCCCGTAAAAAATGCAAGTAAAAACCATGCATTTGGACAAATATGGCAAAAAATAAATGGAGCTGCCTGGACAGCTCCTATCTCAACCACACTTTCTTCTGCAACTTCGCGCTTTCAATGGCACCGTACACCATGTTCATACTGTAGTAATTTTCGTGGCAATCTGTTTCCGCAGGACGGTTTTCGTTAAGTGCGGCGAACATTTCATCTATGCAGCCCGCGTGGCTGGTAGGCAAATCTTCCCCGAATAAGGGCAGTATATGTTCGTCAAATGGCCGCATAAAGCCTGTGGCACCGGGTTTTACAATTTGCGCCACAGGGGCAGTTTTGCCGTCCCATTTTATGCTGCCAACCTCTCCGCAAAGCCGCCAGTCGCATTCCCATGTTGTGTTGTGCCCTTCGGCGCACCAAGAACCCTGGTAGTTGTACACAACGCCGTTTTCAAACTCAAATATTGCCACCGCGTTTGCCGCGCCTTTGTACCAGCTGCCGGGCGGGTTAAACTCGTGGCAGTAAACAGAAACCGGGTTGCTGCCCGCTATAAACCGGGCCTGGTAGAATGTGTGTATGGCCATGTCAAGTACAAGTACGTTGTCCATTAAATCCCTAAACCCGCCAAAATGGGCTCCTATAAAAAAGCTTGAGCCGATGAACCCCAGCCGCCCTATTATCTTGTCGTCTACAGCTTTACGCAATGTGCGCATACCGGGCAGATATATGCGGTTTTGCATAACAGAATACCGCCTGCCACAGGCATCCGCCGTTTTAATTTGGTTAAGTGCCTCTTCACGTGTTGCGGCCATTGGCTTTTCTCCAAGTACATCACACCCGGCTTTTAGTGCGCCGGTGACAACATGCTCGTGGGCTTCCGGCGTTGTACAGTCGATTACCACGTTAAAGCCCAGCCCGGCGGCAAGGGCATCCGTTATGTTGCCGAACACCGCGCAGTCTGCAAGGCCTTGCCCGGTGTAATCCTCTTTCATTTTACGGGCTTTTTCCGGGATAATGTCGCAAAGACCCAGCACCCGGCAATCCTGCCGCTGCAAAATGCACTTTATCCATACGTGGCCCATGCCCCCGCAGCCCACCAATAAAATATTAAATTTTGCCATGTGGCACCTCCAATGATAAAGGTATGTCTTTTTTAGTTATGTTTAACTGCTCGTACCCATCCCCTGTCTTGTTGATATGCTTTTGTATTTCTTTAACAGATTCTGCCCCTGCTTCTATCAGCGCGGCTTCAATGTCTGTACTGTTTGCCACTACCTCTGCAAGCCATAAACGGAAGGGCTCTGCCTTTGGGCTGGGTATAATTTGTACAAGGTACACCACCTCACGGAAGTCCAGTACATCGGTGAAATAGTATTTGCCATTTGCGGCAGGCATTTTCAACTGGTCGGATTCTCTTACCAGTTGATTTTTTCGCGCTGCTAAATCATGCTTAAGTTGTTTCCAGTATTTTCGCGCCGTATCATAGTCACTGCCCGTTAGAATAGCGCAAATATCAACGGCAGAGTACCACCATTTTTCTGCCGGGCCGTCATAAAAACAGCGGATTTGTTTTCCGGCAAAAGGGTTTATCATTTGCATTTTCTTGCCCCCCTAAATTTTCTACGTGTTTTCCTCAGTTTTAACATTTACTGGGCAAAATTGCAATCAAATATGCAAAAACACTTGACACATTTTGAAGACGAGATAAAAGATGTCCTAAAATATCAAAAAAGCTTTTACAGATATGGTATTATATTTATGAGGTGATGTTAATGACTAAGTATTATGAAATTATCGACAAAGCAAAAAAATTCCGGATACACATTGTGGTATCCGGCAAAATATACAGGAGGACATGACATATGTTGAATGATCAAAATACCGTAGTGATAAAGGACGTTATCCCCGACCCGGCATGGATAAACCACCCTATACCAATGACATTTTCCGCTGTGTGCGCTTTTGTTGATATGCAAATCAAAAACACCAAGGCGAGCGAGGAAACGAAGAGAAAAAACATGAAAATAAGAGTACCGTTATGTTTAGCGGCAAGCGGTATAGGGTTTATGTTTACCTATGATAACGAGTTTCTTACGAGCCGCCAAAAGATACAGAACAATACTTTTCTCGACGCTTTGTGCAACGATGACTATATTCGATATACGATGAAATTTTTGCAGTATGAATATACGTTAATAAAAAATAACAAAAAAAATAAAGCCGAAATGTATCAAGCCATTAAGGATTCTGTTGCGCAAGGTAAGCCGTTACTTGCCAAAAAAGCGGTAGGCAGACTTTGGAATATAATAATGGGTTATAATGAAAAAACCGAATCAATCTTAGGTTATCAGCCCATACTCGATTGGGTTGACGCAGAATATATGGTAAACAATAATCCCGCGAACGAAATATGCGAAAACGGAATGTTTCATAAAAAAGATTGGTACGAATCCATCGAACAGCTTTTGGTTATCGGCGACAAAACCCGAGAAAAAATCTGTGTAACCGATTTTGTGCCATATTGGATTTCGATTATGGAAATGCAGGGAACGGAAAATCTTTACTGCGGCTTCAATGCCCATGACGCATTTATAAATTTATTAAAAGATGATGAGTTTTTCTCTGCTGCCGATTATGAACAGCTTTTACGCGCGTATAATTTAATACAGGGCTTAGGCGGCGGGCTTCCCGAATGCAGACATTATACAAAATTTGCACTCAGGCATGGTCATTTTACAAAATGTTTCAAAACTGAAATACCCGCCAATTTTAAAATCTTTCAGAAAAAAGTTGATAAACATTTTGCTAATACGCATAATCAATGCTGGAATGTTTGGAGAACTTCCGGCTTCGAGCCTGATGTTAAGAAAGAAAATGTCGAGGCTTTTAGAACTTGGGAGGTTAGGGAAAAGGTTTTACAAATATTTGAGATTATCAAGAACAATGATTTGGTTGTATATGAAGCGTTAAAAAAACATTTAGTATTCTAACCACCGATTTACCCTTCCGCAGTATACCCGGACGGTCTTTGATACAACTTCAGCCCAAACTCGGGCATAATCGCATAAATATGCTCAAAAATATCCGCTTGTATACCCTCATACGACACCAAATCAACCTCGTTTGCAAAAGCGTAAACTTCAAAGGGGATACCAACTTCCGCCGCCTGCAAATGCCTTACCAGCAACGTCAAATCTTGATCTATATCGCTGCGGTTTCTTAGATACGCGGTAATATATTCACGAAAAATACCTATGTTAGTCATACCAACCTGCACATGGTCGGCTACCAGCGGTATTTTTTTAAACTCTGCAACCATTTCCTCATCGCATACGCGCACGGTGTTGGCGTCAATGCCAAAAGAGCGCATAATGCGCCGGGCCCCCGTAACCAAAATCCCACGGCGGTTAACAAATGGCTCGGATATAAGCGCGTAGGCAGGTACGGCAACAATAGTCTTATCAAGGCCTTCCACCTTTACGGTTACAAGAGAAATATCCGTTACAACGCCGATAATGTCACGCTGCGGTATTTCAATTACGTCCCCAACCCGCACCAAATCATTGGCCGTAAGCTGAATGCCCGCCACAAAGCCCAAAATCGCGTCTTTAAACACAATTGTTACAATTGCCGTCATTGCCCCAAGGCCGCTTAGCAGTGTTACGGGGCTTCTGTCCACAAAAATGGATATAAGAATAATCGCGCCAACTATGAATACCGCAATTTCCATTATCTGCAGCACACCTCGTATGGGTACCGTCTTAGAAACTTCGTAATTGCTGTATATATCCCCGATGCTACGTATTATGGAGTCCATCAAAAACATAATTATTACAACCAGCAGCACGGTAACAAACCTGGTCCAAAAAACGGAATGCCTGCCTATGTCCGCTATGGCAATGGACAAAATAATTGGAATGGACAAGTTAGACAGCCACATAAAAAATCTGTTTTTAACGAACACTGTCGCGTTTTCCGCCCCTTTTCTTGTGAAAAACTTCACCAGCAGAACGCGGCTGATTTTACGTACAACCAACGCCACCGCAAGCCCGATAATAATGTACGCACCATAGGCAATGTTAGATGCCACGTGTTCCAATATGGCTATGCCGCTTGCCTGCAGCCTTTCCAATATAAATGTATACATATTTAGTACAACTCCTCCAGTTTTTTTGCGCAGTTTCTGTAATTTGCTTAACCCGCTTAAGCCCAAGTTGGTTTAATTGCGGCACTTCGTAGCCGTTTATCAGGTGTACAACCAAGGCCGGTATTTGAAACCTGTGGCAATCTTGTATCCAATGTCCAAATGTTTGCACTATATCCGAGCCGTTTAAATTATCCCGCCACAGGTCGTTTGGATCTACGTTAAAAGGCATGTGAATGTATTCCACATACAGGCCTGCCTTTTGGGCAAGCAGCGGCGGTGCGTTATTTGTATCGCCAAAACTTTCCCGCCATAAAAGAGATATACCGTCAAAACCCGCTTGTTTGATTGCGTCGTACAACGTGTCCGTAGGCAAGTTATAGCCAAAATCCTCGTAAATCGATAACATAATTCGCCTCCTTTATGTACTGACACCTATTATACCCCAGATTCTTCATATGGAAAATGAAAAATTCTACATGCATACTTACGGCCATTTTTTCATAGAGATATAATGGACTGTCGCGTTAAACAAGAAAACGATAATTTCCTACAGCGACTATCGATTAGTGTCGCATGAAATGCGACAATCATCGATTCGGAGCAGTAGGAAATTATCGTTTTCGGGCACCCGACAGCCATATCCGAATTTTTGGAGGCCCGCATGAAAACTCCTTTAACAATCCGAAGAAACGCCTTTGTTGTAATGGTGATATTCCAGTGTATTTTTGTAATTTTCCTTGGACGGGTGCTGTTTATACAGTTATTCCATGGGGAAGAGCTGCAGGCCCGTGCATTCGAACAGCAGACAAGGGATAGGTTAATACGCCCAAACCGGGGCAGTATTTATGACAGGAATATGATAAGCCTTGCAGCTACGGAAACTGTTGCAAGCGTAAGCGTAATTTACGCTCAAATAGGCGATATTCCTGCAACGGCCAGGGTTTTAGCCCAAACGTTAGACCTGAACGAAGCCGAGGTTTTAGAGAAAATCTCTAAACGGGTGGCCCTTACCCGGGTTGCACAAAAAGTGGATAAGAAAATTGCGGACAAGTTACGCCTTATGGATATATCGGGTGTGATTATAGACGAGGATATCCGGCGGGTGTACCCGTTCGGTTCCCTTGCTTCACATATAATTGGTTTTGTGGGCCGTGACAACCAGGGCATAATCGGGCTTGAGGCACGGTACGAAACATATTTGACAGGGCAGCCCGGGCGTATTTTAACAGAAACCGACGTTGGCGGGCGTGAAATTGAAGGGGGGCGGCAATTCCGAGAACCGCCTGTAGACGGGTACGACTTAGTGCTTACAATAGACGCGGTATTGCAGGCATATGCCGAGCAGACAATTGAACTTTTGGTGCAGCAAAAAAATGCCCGCAGGGGCGTAATAATTTTAATGAACCCAATGAACGGGCAAATTTATGCCCTGGCCAACAAGCCGGATTTTGACTTAAACGCCCCGTTCACCATACAAGACCCTCATACGGCGGCCATTTGGGACACCCTAAGCCCGGAAGAGCAGACAAACGCCCTTAACCAAATGTGGCGCAACTTTGCCATAAACGACACCTACGAACCCGGCTCTACCTTCAAAATAGTAACATCGGCGGCAGGGCTTGCGGAAGGGGTTATTACACCGGAGACGCGGTTTTCCTGCAGCGGCAGTGTAACCGTTGGCGGGCGGCAGATAAAATGCTGGCGCAGCCCAAGAAGCCACGGCGCGCAAACCTTTACACAGGGGGTACAAAACTCCTGCAACCCGGTGTTTATGGCAATCGGCGAAAAGTTGGGGGCGGAATTGTTTTATGAGTATCTGTTGAAATTTGGTTTCCACGAAAAAACAGGCATAGACCTGCCCGGCGAGGCCGTGGGCATCATGTACAAACCGGACAAAACCGGCCCCGTAGAACTTGCCACAATGGCCTTTGGCCAAAGCTTAACAATTACACCGCTGCAACTTGTCCGCGCGGCGGCAGCCACAATCAATGGCGGATACCTGGTTACACCCCATGTGGGAATGCGCCTGCTAAACAGCGACGGCCACATTACCCAAGAGTTTACACCACCCCCGGGCCAGCAAATCTTGCCCACAGATGTTAGCGACACTATGCGCTTTATATTGGAAAGCGTTGTTGCCGAAGGCACCGGGCGGCGCACGTACATCCCCGGTTTTAGGGTTGGCGGCAAGACGGCCACCAGCCAAAAGCTGCCCCGTGGAAGCGGCAAATACATTTCGTCAATTATGGCTTTTGCCCCTGCAGACCAGCCCCGTGTTGTTGCCCTTGTACTTGTGGACGAACCCCAAGGGGCCTACTACGGCGGCCTGGTAACCGGGCCAATTATGCAAGTGCTGCTGGAAAACGTACTGCCATATCTGGGCGTAAAACCCGTTTACAACGAAGTGGAACTTGCGGAACCGGGTACCGCGCCCGTAACCGTCCCGGATTTGCGCGGCGAAAGCAAGCAAGACGCGTTACGTATGCTGCGGGAGGTAAACCTGGGGCATTTAATAACCGGGGATGGTAATACAATAGCCGACCAGTTTCCCATACCGGGCGAGTTGGTTAACCAAGGGGAGAGGATATTGCTGCGGGTGAAAAGCCGGTGAAATTTTCAGCTGCTCCCCCTGATATCAGTAATGTCAACAACTTAAGGATCAAAGAGTAGATTTCAAGTTAAGTTTAGCATTTGCGAATGTGCTAAAGTTTCTGGGGAAGGAACGCCCGGGACG
>WQTQ01000227.1 GCA_009786175.1 Bacillota bacterium
AATATCCAAATGGGAAAATGAGAACGGCTACCCGGACATCGAATACATTACCGTTATCGCAAAATTTTTTGGTGTTACTACCGATTATTTGCTGGGTTATGAACACAACGCAAACCTGCTAAAGACCGGTAACGGCTCTGCCCACAGGAATGCTATATCTTGTTCATTTTGTGGAAGAATCCCGGAGCAAGTTGGTACAGTAGTTGCCGGGCCGAATGTTTATATTTGCAAAGAGTGCGTTTCACGATGTCTGGAAATTTTGCTTGGAAAAGTGTAAAGAGCAGAAAGCAATTCGACCACATATTTTTTGTACAATGAATATGCAGTTGCGTGTGATTTCCTCTGTTATGATACTTCATGGAAGGAGGGTTTGATATGGATTGGCTGAATAGGATGAACTCCGTTTTAGATTACATTGAAGACAACCTGGATAACGACATAGACGATAATAAAATCGCTGTTCTGTCCGCAACTCCCAAAGGCGTTTTTCAAAGGGTTTTCGCGCTTGTGACAGATATGACGTTATCGGATTACATGCGGAAAAGGAGGTTGACACAAGCAGCTTCAGATATTAAAAATACGAACGTAAAGATAATAGATATAGCTATTAAATATGGCTACAATTCTGCTAACGCTTTCAGTTCGGCTTATAAAACATTTCATGGTGTAACGCCGTCTGATACAAGAGCATCCGGTGTACAGCCCAAATCGTTTCAGCCTCTCTCCTTTACACTTACGCTGTCTGTAAAAGGAGGAAACACAATGCAATATCGTAAAATTGAAAACGCAGAGGAATTTTTGCAGCAAATGGTGAACAAGGAACATTCCAAGAAATGCCTGCAAAGTATTTCGGAAAACAACGGGGTCAAGTGTGTCCTTGACGGTATTAGGTCGGCAGTAATATTGCCGGAGGGTACCGCTGATTGGGATATGAGCAATGCCTATATTGTTACAGGCGAAGAGGAACGCCCCAAGATTAATCTTTCAGACATATTCGGCAGAAATGTGTATTGTTATAATCTGAATATAACAAAAGCACAGGCAGAAAATTTGTTAGGTTGTATTGAGGACTATAGGATGAAACCTGATGCGTTAATGCCTGAAATTATTTTTGTTGATATGAACAAAGCAAAATTCATAAAAAAATCGGAGGCTATGGAGCTAAAAAACAAAGCCGGCGAATGCATAATGGCATTTCACCCAAAGTACTTCAAGGATACCTTGGATTTTATTGTTTGCTCAGATTGTGACGATATCGAAGTCCTTTGGAATGATAAAACGGTAGCATCTTATGACGACGGTAAATTGTGGCCATTGATTATGAAATCGGGCTGCCTTTACACAGCATTATTACCTTTTTGTATTGATAGTTACCTTGATGGTAAGTTCTGGTGGTAAGTAATTACCCCCTGATATCATTCGTCCAATGTTATATCAGGGGGTAATTTTTTCATTCATCTAAAACCTCTCATACGTAGTCCGGGCAATTAATTCCCTTTGTACAATTTCCGCAAGTTCCACAAACCTTGCGCTAAAGCCGCCAATGCGTACAATCAGGTCTTTGTATTCCTCCGGGTGGGTTAGGGCCCGCTCCAGGTCGTGTTTGCCCACGGCGGACAAGTTTGTTTGCGTGCCGTTATTTTCGTAAAACGTAATTAATACTGTTTTTATAGCGTCGCGGTTTTCTGTCAGCATTTTTTTGTCGAAGCGAATATTGTGGGTGGCACCTACGTGTCGCTTCGCGTCAATTTTTGCCATGGAATTTAGCGTGGCGGTTAGCCCGCTTTTGTCCGCCCCAAGGGATGGGCTGTTACCGTTGGAAAACGCCTGCCCTTTCAGCCTGCCGCATGGTGTGGCACCCACTGTCGCGCCAAACTCTGCAGAGCCGGAGTTGTTTACGCTGCATGCGTTGTAAGTGTGCAGGTTTGTGCCGCGGCCCGCCTCTTCAATTAGATCGGCGATGTGGTCGGATACACGGGCGGCCATTGCGTCCGCCCGGTCGTTATCGTTGCCGTACTTGGGCGCGTTTAACAATTGCTTGCGCTCTGCGGTATAACCTTCAAAGTTGGCATTTAACATTTCCACCAGCTTGGCCATGGTAAAATATTTTTCGTCGTACGCGCAGTGTTTTATGGCCGTTAAACTGTCTGCGCAGGTAATCAGGCCAAAAATTTCGTTGGTGGCGGCAAGGTAGCGGACACCGCCGCTAAAAAGCCCCCTACCCTTTTCTACGCAGTCGCGGGTAAGCAGACTGTGATGCAAGAAGCTTGCCGCTTCACCGGCAACTTGGTAATTTAGCTGCTCGTGGTACGCCTGCATTTGGCACATGGGCTTTAGCAGGTTATCATAGGCGGCAAATAAATCTTCAAATGTATCAAAACTTGCCGGGTCTGGCATATTATGAATTTCTTTCTCCCCGGTGAAAGAGTTAACCCCCCGGTGTAATACCAGGTTTAGGGCGGCAGGGAGAAACAACGCGGTATTTGGTGTTGCCGCGCCATATCCTTCCAAAATATATTCGCCGCAGCCAAGGGGAACCCAATTGCAAGCCATTTCCCTGTCTACTTGGTAAATATGCTCGATGGCAGGCACGGTTGTTTCGTCACTGTAAATAATTGGATAAACCGCGCCCTCCTGTATGTTGATTAGAGTCTCGTCTATTAAGCGTTGGTCCATGCCCGTGTAGTAGCGCATTGTTAGCTGGGGAACCGTTTCTTTTACAACACGGGAAGTTTTTATCAACGCCATTGCCAGGCGGTCTGCGGCTTTAGGGTTCTTTCTGCCATACCCGCCAAAAAGTATGCGGCTGTCGTGTATCTTGCCCACAACCATAATGTTGCGGTACAGGGAAGATAACCGGCGGATGGCCTCTTCCTCTGTAAGCCTGCCGCTGTCAATATCACGGGCGTAAAAATCCCCCAGGTAATTGTCCATGCGGCCATAGTTCATAAGGCACGAGCAGACAGAGTAAATCCAAACAAGCTGCAACGCTTCTTTAAATGTCTCCGGCGGCGCGGCGGATATCTTGTCAAAAATTTGGCTTATCTCCAATAATTCATCCCGGCGGGCTTGTGGCTTACTGCTTGCAAGGGTTTTGGCTTCCGCGGCGTAATGTTTACATGCGTCCGCTATTGTGTCTATGGATATGTCCAGCGCGTCGTAAAAACTGGATTCGCCATTTTGCATACGGTAATGGGTCACCCGTTCTTTTAACCCGCAAAGGCCAAGTGTAACCAACAAATCCAAATCCACATTCATGCCCGCGATACGGCAGCTGGCAATGTAGTATGAGCCAACCCGGGGGACATCATATTTCTCATGAAAACGGGCGGCTGCTTTTGCCTCTGTGTTTTCCGTCTGCCAAAACCGGCGCATTTCTTCTACTTTTGTTATAAAATTTTCGGAAACATTATCCCGTACGCTGTTCAACGCGGCGGCTACCCTGTCGTCGTGGAAGTAATATGTGTATACCCCGCCATATTGGGGCGAAAATCCCACATACCCGTGAGACATTGTGCCTACGATTAAATCCTCTTCACGTATAGGGTTTAAAACGTATGGTACTTGCATTTGCAGGCATTTTGCTTCCCGCAAAGATACATCAGGCTCGTTTTGGTAAACTTCAGTAAAGCGAAGGGCATATTCCAAGTCTTTTAAATTATCGTGATACATCAACTATTGCTCCCATCCCTAATTGCGTTTACAGCCGCTTCAATTTCCGGAATAGATTCCTCCATTATGTCCTTGAAAAACCCTTCGTACTCGTAGGTAACGGCTTCCAGGTCGCCTCCGCTTTCCTTTATGCCGTCGATGTATTGCTGTAACAGTGGGAAGTCCTTTTCGTAACAATGGAAACTGTTGGCCCGGTGCGTGTATGTTCCCACCCCTACCCCTAGGGCATCTGCAATTTTTTTCTGCAGCATGATAAACGCAAAGGCATTCATAAATGTTGCCTTTGTGGCATCATTGGAGCGCATTAACACTTTGCAATGTAGCTTTTCGCCCCTGATAAAAAATTGCATGTTCTGTAAACAGGCGGGGTTTGGGTTAAACGGGTCTACGCCGTTATCCCGTATGTTAATTACCGCCCGGCGGGAATCTGTACTGCGTCGCAGTTCATTAACAACAAATTCAACTTGATTAATATTTCCGTTGCGTATTGGGAAATTTACCATTCTGTCGTGGTATGTGTACTCCCAGCAGGTGTCTTCGCCAATCTTAAAATCCAAAATGCCGTCCAGCACTTCCATTACATACTGCTGCAATTCCCGAAAGCCGCCAATGTACAGCTTGGAAACCATCGGCTCTGATAACGGTTCCGCCACTACCATTGTCATTGACACTTCCTTTTGCTTTTGGTCCCAGTCGTTGCAGCTGATAACTTCCCCGTTGGTGTGTAGTGCCATAAGCGCGTTGTGGTACGCCTCTGATAAAAATCTTCCTTCAACAAGTATTTCTTTCATGTCTTCGCCACCTTTGTCAATTTACATTTATCCTGCATGGTGGTATCATACGATAAATACATACCAAAAGGAAGGGATTTAATATGAATAGTGAAAAATATGTAAGCCTGGCTAAAGAGCTTGGCGCGAAAAACGTAGTAAAATTTAGCATCGAAGACATAGTTTTTGATCCGCGAGTAGTTTTAAAATGCATGTTTGGCTGTTCCGACTATGGCCGCAATCACACCTGCCCATATCAAAAATCGCCCCTTAGCATGGACGAATACCGTAAAATTTTCGAACATTATACCTGGGGAATTATTATAGGCTGCAACCAGAAAAAAATTAGCCAAGAAATTTCTTATGAAATTGAAAGGCGTGCATTTTTAGACGGGTACCATTTTTCATTCTCTTTAAGCGATTGCGGGTTGTGTAAGGAATGTTCCCGCATACACGGCAAATGCTGCAATGTACCCACAAAGGCACGGCCTGCGTTCCACGCCGTTGGTATTGACGTATTTAAAACCGTGGAGAAATTTGGCCTGCCCCTTTATGTAATGCAGTCACCGGATGATGAAGCCAACTGGTATTCCGCGGTGTTTATTGAATAGATTTGCCAAATTGTAAACTTTTTTGTGTATCATTCGTATGTAAAAGTAATACTCCGGGGGAGGCACCCATAGACGCTGTCCGGATTGACGGCGTAAAAACAGCAGGAACGAGTGTTTCAAATAAAAAATTACGGAGGTATAAAAACTATGGAAGGAAAAGTTGTATTATTTGACTCTGACGGCACGCAAATAGGCGAAACTTTTACCCGCCGCGCGCGCCAGCTTGTTAAGCAGCAACGGGCCACATGGGTGGACGACAACCATACAGCAATCCGCTTTAACCCGGACACAGATGAAGACATTGCCATCGACATGAAAGACACACCAATGCCCCTCCCCTTACCCACTACAGAAAAACCCAGCGCAAGTGAAAAACCAGCGGGAAGCAACCACTTGTACGCACTGGCAGAACTTCGTGTAAACGACAGACGCAGAATGATCTTTCACCTGTTACTGCTTATTCCGGCGTTTTTGGTTATCACAGCTTTTACAATGCTAATCCACGATGGTTTTCATGCAAGTCCCGCATTTTTGTTTTTTGGGTTTGCAAACGGTGTACTGGTTACTTTTAACTTTTGCAACATACGGGCATACTACAGGCAGCACGTAAAGTATCAATTGTATGATTCCGGAATATTTGCATATTTGAAAAGCCGCAAAGAAGCGCAATTATCTTCAGAAGTAGAAAAATTGCGCCGCATGGGATACGGCGAATAAAAACTTACCCCCTGATATCACATTCGCGAGTGTGATATCAGGGGGTGGTTTATTCCTACGGTAAAAAGTTAACGGGTAGCTTTTAACACAAATTTATAAAAATCGTCATGCCTGTCCGGCTCCTCTAATTCCTTTCGCTTTACAAGCGGCAGGGGAAAGAACAACAGATAGAAAATAATACACACAATAACATATAACACTTTTTTCATGCAAATGCCCCTTTCAAAGTTTAGTACCATTAATATACATAAACATGAAGAATGTGTCAAATCTGAATAGGATCAATATGCAGCAGCAGTTCAATATCCAGCTTCGCTTTTGCATCATTCTCTATTTCATCTATTATGGCATGTGCGTCTTTTAAGGAAAGGGTATCGCTCATTTCTACATGCAAGGTTGGCACATTTTTTCCGGGGCCGTAGTTATGCACCGTCAAATCGTGGACAGAAATAATTCCCTCGTAAGACCTTACAAAATCTAAAATTTTCTCTGCCTGTTCGCTGTCTATGGATTCCCCTATAATCTTGGAAACAGTCTCCTTGGCCACCATAAAACCGGAGTACAAAATAATCAGCGAAACTATTACACCAATGTAGCCATCAATTATAATCCCTGTTACATGGGTAAAAATTACAGAGGATATAATGGCGATTGCTATAATTACGTCCATTAAACTGTCTTTTGACAAGGCTTTCAACGGCCCGGAATTAACTGTTTTCCCAAGTTTTCTGTAAAACAAAGACTGCCACAATTTAAGCAGGCCGGAAGCAGCAAGAATACCTACAAGCACAACGTTGAAGCCTATCTCTTCCGGGTTGATAATGGACTCTATCGAGCTTGTTATAAACTCGTAGCCTAAAAATAGCATGAAAGCGGCAATTATTAATGAAGTAATGTATTCGATTCTGGCATGGCCGAATGGATGCTTACGGTCCGGCGGCTTTTTAGCAAATTTTATCCCAATAATAACGATAAGGTTTGCCAACGAGTCCGTAATGTTGTTTACCGCATCCGCAATTATTGATATAGAGTTTAGCATCAACCCGATAACCAGCTTAACTAAAAACAGGAAGGTATTTGTAACCATACCCACCCCGGACGCTAGGTTTCCGTATTTTGTCCGTGTAGCTTCCTCGTTTACGTCCAAGTTCCCAATAAAAAATTTAACTAATAACTTTGTCATTAAAGCACCCTACTCTACGCCTCCCAGACAGAAGGCAAGTAAATTTCGTTAAACCGTTTCATGGCGAAGCGGTCTGTCATACCGGCGATGTAGTCCGCAACAGTTTGTGTTGGGTTTTCGCACATGCGCCCTTGGAATTCATGCGGCATCTGTTCAGGGTTATTAATGTAATAATCAAATAACAACTCGAACATTTTGCTAATTTTTCTGCGTTCTCTTTGGTGCAGCTGGTTTACATATACATTGGAAAAAAGAAATTCCCTTAATTCTGCCATAATTTTTGCAACACACGGGGAAAGACCGATTTCGGTTTTTTCCGTTTTATCTTTGCTGTTTTCAACAAAATTTTTAACCAAAAAATCTATCCGCTTAGACGGCGTAGGCCCAAGCAAATCCCCAACAAAAGTCGGCAAGTCGCCCGGCCCAAGTATTTTGGCGCGAATTGCATCGTCAACATCGTGGTTCATATACGCAATTTTATCAGAAATTTGCACTACTCTGCCTTCCGGTGTAGATGGCGAATACGCCGTCCTGTGGTTTAAAATGCCATCCACCACCTCAAAGGTAAGGTTAAGTCCCCTACCCTCATCTTCTAAAACTTCTACCACCCGTACACTCTGCTCGTTGTGCCTAAAGCCATCGGGCAGCAGTATGTCCAGTGCGTCTTCGCCGGTATGGCCGAAAGGCGTATGCCCAAGGTCGTGGCCAAGGGCGATTGCCTCTGTTAAATCTTCGTTCAATTTCAATGCCCGCGCAATTGTACGGGCTATTTGCGCCACTTCTAAGGTGTGGGTTAGTCTTGTACGGTAGTGGTCGCCTTCCGGGGAAATGAAAACCTGCGTCTTATGCATAAGCCTGCGGAAGGCCTTACTGTGAGTTATCCTGTCCCGGTCTTTCTGAAATTCTGTACGGATGTCGCATTTTTCCATAGAAAATTTACGCCCACGGGTTTGCGCGCTTTTGGCGGCTACTTGGCTAAGGGTTTCAAACTCTTGCTGTTCCCGCAATTCCCTAAAAGTCATGGGCTTCACTCCTCAAATTTATATCCGGTGCCCCATACGGTTTTTATTTCCCATGTATCTTCTTTGCGCATTTTTTCACGCAGGCGTTTTATATGAACATCTACCGTGCGGGTATCCCCGGCAAAATCGTATCCCCATACAGCAGAAAGCAGCTGATCCCTGCTAAATGGTCTGCCAGGGTGGCTGGCTAAGTAGTGCAAAAGTTCAAACTCCTTTGGGGGCAGTTCCAACTGCCGACCATGGTAAAGAACAACTAATTTCTCCGGGTCGATTGACAAATTAGGGAACACAATAACCCCGGGGCTAACTGTAGATTTATTTTCGTAACGGCGCAGCACGGCTTTTACCCGGGCAACTAATTCTTTCGGCTCGAAAGGTTTTACCATGTAATCGTCTGCACCAAGTTCCAGCCCCAGCACTTTGTCAAAGGTTTCGCCTTTTGCCGTAAGCATAATAATTGGAACGGTGCTTATGCGGCGTATTTCCCTGCATACTTGGTAGCCGTCCATTTCCGGCAGCATAAGGTCAAGCAGCACAAGAGACGGCGCGTATACAGGGAAAGCATCTACAGCCGCACGGCCGTTGTACACTTCTTTTGTTTCAAAACCTTCCTTGCGCAAATACAGTGAAATTAGCTCCGCAATGTGCCTGTCGTCATCAATTACCATTATTTTTGTCATTTAATTGCCTCCTTGTTCGTAATAAACGGTGCGTACATCATTATCGCGTGGTTTTCTACTATGAATTCGTCGTCTAATAATTCCCCATGCAAATTATACTTTCTCCTGTGAATTAAATTGTGGCGTGTATAGCCGCCCCAAAATTGCGATTTCATTATGTGGTCTTTCTCATATACTTCGTATTTGTATTCCGGCGGGTGGCTGCACAACCACGCGCCTTCTAAATACTCGTCTGCAATTTCCAGCATTAGCTGAAATGTATATGGCGTGTCGTTTTTTATCATCAGGTCGCCATAATTATAAAAGCAGGTCGCGCCGCTGCCAAAAGGCTGACTCCTGTTTGTATCCGGGAAAACATCGTACCCGTGGCGGTGCCGCTCCGCTACCGTAAGGGGCGTGTGGATTGTCATCCAGTAAATTAAGTTGGAAAGCTGGCAAAGGCCGCCGCCTACTGCGGATGTAACCGTGCCGCTTTTAAGCACCATGCCTTTTTTGTAACCCTTACGTTTTGTAGGCTTGCCAACCAGCCGCCAATAGGAAAATGTTTCACCGGGCTTAACGGTTACATAGTTAACTTTGGGTACGGCAATGCCTAAATTTACAACTTTGTTAGACTGCATCCACATATCAACATCTTTTAACTGCCTGTACAACGGAGTTTTGTGCGAGTAGTACTCATATGAAAGAACAGTGTCACATTTAGCTGCAAATTTACACCTACCAAACATCCAGTATATGTGCCGCTTTAGCGTAAAATATTTTTGGCCCAGGTATAGGCGCAAGTTGCTGCGTTTTTTTGGCTTTGCATAGGGCTGCTCTACCACATACATTCCCCCTTTTCAATATTATGACATAATCTTATCAAATTTGAAAGACAACTGTAATTTTTATGTTATAATGTCTGCCAAGGTCATAACTATTTGTAGTGAATGGAGTTGATTTTATGGCAGTTATACTATTTTTGCTGGGTGCGGCAGTTTCTATTACCGTTATCTTCTTAATTGTAAAAATAGCCGTACGGGAAGCGATATTGGAAACCCGGCGGGTTTACGATTTACAATGGGATATTAACCAAACTAAAATAATTAAACGGGCCATAATAGAGGCCTTAGAAGAACGGGATAAACTAAGAGGTGCAAAATGACAATTAAAATGGCATCATGGAATGTAAACGGCCTGCGCGCCTGTATGGGTAAAGGCTTTATGGATTTTATAAACAATGGTTTAGATTTTGACATTATCGGCTTGCAAGAAACAAAAATGCAGCCGGACCAGGCAGACTTTACGTTCCCCGGGTACCATGTGTACTGGAACTCCGCAGAAAAAAAAGGATACTCCGGCACATTGGTGCTGTCCAAAGAAGAACCGTTAAACATACGCTGCGGAATGGGCATTGAAGAGCATGACAAAGAAGGGCGAATTATCACATTAGAATTTGACAAATTTTATTTTGTAACAATTTACACTCCCAACTCTAAGCGGGAGCTTTTGCGGTTGGATTACCGTATGCAATGGGAAGACGCTTTCCGCGAGTATCTACATAGTTTAAACAAACCTGTTGTAGTTTGCGGCGATTTAAATGTGGCTCATAAGGAAATTGATTTGAAAAACCCAAAGTCCAACGTAAAAAATGCCGGTTTTACCCCGGAAGAACGGGCGAAAATGACAGAACTTTTAGATTCCGGGTTTATAGACACGTTCAGACACCTGTACCCGGATAAAGCAGACGCTTATACATGGTGGTCCCACTTTGGGCAGTCCCGCGTACGCAATGTAGGCTGGCGTATCGATTATTTTCTGGTGTCGGAAGGTTTGAAGGATGCCGTACTGGAAGCAAATATTCACCCGGACATAATGGGGTCCGACCATTGCCCCATTTCCGTTACGTTGGGGCTGTAGGGGGTATAAATGGAACAATTCGACATACTGGACAAAAACGGTAACCCAACCGGCCTTACCGCCGTTAAAGGTTCGGCATTAAAACCGGGGCAGTATTACCATGGGGTTCACGTCTATGTGTTCAACCGGGCCTTGGAATTTCTTGTCCAGCAGCGCAGTTATGATAAAAATTTTCTTCCCGGGGGCTGGGACGTTGTACTGGAGCATACAATGGCAGGAGAAACATCAATAGAATGTGCCATACGAGGGCTGAAAGAAGAAATTGGCTTAGTTGCCATTGAAGCGGATATGCGTTTTGTCCATAGATTCATTTGGGAAGAGTACAACCACATGGTAGACGTTTATTTTTTACAACTGGATTTTAACTTAAGTAAATTAGCCCTGGAAGAAGGCAAGGTTATTGGGGCAAAGACAATTACAAAAACAGAAATGCTACAGCTTGTTAAGAGTATGTATTACCGCCCGGAAGAATACAGGCAATTTATAATGAATGAGATAAACAAAATTTAGGAGACATGACACATGCGAAAACTGTTCAGATTTCTAAGGCCATACTGGCCCGCGCTTGTATTAATTGTCCTGCTGCTGTTGGGGCAAGCATTTGCGGAGTTACTCTTGCCTACAATAATGGCCACAATTGTAGATGAAGGCATTGTAGGGCCGGTAGTTGAAGGAACCGGCACACGTACTTATTTTATTTTACAAATGGGCCTTCGTATGCTGGGGGTTGCACTGCTTGCGGGCGCGTCCTCTATTGCGGTGGGTTACCTTTCCCCCAGAATAGCGGCAGGTGCAGCCCGCGCCTTACGGCGAGAGATTTTTACTAAGGTAGAAAGCTTTTCTCAAGCGGAATTTGATAAATTTTCGTCTGCGTCCCTTATTACACGCTGTACAAATGACGTTAGCCAAGTGCAAATGCTTGCCAACATGTTTGCCAGGATGCTGCTGTTTGCCCCAATAATGGCAATAGGCGGCATTACAATGGCCCTTACCCGCTCGGTTAGTATGGGCTGGATTATTGGGCTGGCGGTTTTCTTACTTATTTCTGTGGTGGCCATTATCGTATCCATTGTTATGCCCAAGTTTAAGATTATCCAGGAAATGACGGATAAGCTAAACAAAGTTTCCCGGGAAATACTACACGGGCTTATGGTAATACGGGCCTTTGGCACACAAAAGCATGAAAAAGAGCGTTTTGACAAAGCAAATATAGATTTACGTGATATGGGACTGTTTGTAGGGCGTGTAATGGCAGTTGCCAGCCCGGCCATAACATCCCTGGTTGGTATTACTTCCATTTTAGTAATCTGGGTAGGTGCCCATCAAATTGCAGGGTCGAATATGGGACTTGGCGATATGATGGCATTTATGCAATATGCCATGATGGTTATTTTCAACTTTATGATGATTTCCATGGTTCTGGTTATGTTGCCCCGGGCCCAGGTTTCCGCTACTCGTATCATTGAAGTGCTGGAAACGGAAGTAACAATTAAAGACCCTAAAAACCCTGTTGATATATTGAAAAATTCACCGGCAAAAGGCGTGGTTGAACTAAAAAATGTGTGTTTCCGCTACCCCAACGCGGAAATGGATGCCCTTGATGACATCAGTTTTACAGCCCTGCCCGGGCAAACTACGGCCATTATCGGTGCGACTGGTTCCGGCAAGTCTACGGTGGTGCAGCTAATTTTACGCCTGTACGATGTTACAGGCGGGTCCGTTTCCGTAGACGGAGTTGATATACGTGAAGTTACGCAAGCTGATTTACGGGCCAAAATCGGCTATGTGCCGCAAAAAGGCCAGTTACTGTCCGGCTCAATTGGCAGTAACATCAGCTACGGCAAGCCCGATGCCTCCGAAGAGGAAGTAAAAAAAGCGGCGGAAATTGCCCAGGCACTGGAATTCATTTCCGAAAAAGACGAGAACTTCGACTTTGAAATTTCCCAGGGGGGCAGTAATGTGTCGGGCGGACAGCGTCAAAGGCTTTCCATTGCCCGGGCCCTGGCAAAAAACCCGGAAATACTAATATTTGACGATAGTTTTTCTGCACTGGACTTCCAAACAGACACAAACCTTAGGAAAGCGTTAAAAGAGCATACGGGCAACGCCACAATGATAGTTGTTGCCCAGCGCATAGGCACAATTATGAACGCGGAGCAGATTATCGTCCTTGACGAAGGCAAAATTGTAGGCAAAGGCACCCATGGTGAATTACTGAAAACTTGCCCTGCTTATAATGAGATTGCCACATCTCAAGGAATTACGGAGGTGGAAATCAATGGCTGATAACAGGCAACATGGCGGCGGAAGACAAAGCGGCGGCTGGGGTGGAAGGCCCGGCGGCGGAAGGCCTATGGGCGGCGGTCCTTGGGGCAGACGCGGTATGCCAACGGAAAAGGCAAAAGATTTTAAAGGCTCTATGAAGCGGCTAATCGGCTACCTTGGCCCGGAGAAAAAGGTAATTGGGGCAACGGCTTTTCTTGCCATGGTTTCTACCATTTTGGGTGTACTTAGCCCACGGATTTTGGCCATGGCAACAGACGAAATTGCAGATGGCATAGTGCTGATTTCCCAGGGGATAGGCGGTATAAACTTTAACCGCGTAGGTACAATTTTGTTAACGATCGCGGCACTGCAGGTGATAAACATCGCGTTCAACTACTTCCAGGGCTTTATAATGGTAGGCGTTAGCGCGCGCATTACCTATAAACTGCGTACGGAAATTAGCAATAAAATTCACAAGCTGCCGTTAAAATATTTTGACAAAACCCCACACGGGGATGTACTTTCCCGCATAACCAACGACGTTGACACCCTAAGCAGCACCCTTAGCCAAGGTATGGGGCAGCTTTTGATGAGCGCGGTTCAAGTATTGGGTATCATTATAATGATGCTAACCATCAGCCCGGTTTTAACGTTAATCGCCATGCTGCTGTTGCCGCTGTCCGGCATATCCGTAAGTTTAATCGTAAAAAAATCTCAAAAATATTTTAGGATGCAGCAGGAAACATTGGGCAAGCTTAACGGGCACATAGAAGAAATGTTTACAAGCCACGCCATAGTAAAATCCTTTGGGGGCGAAAAAGCTTCTGTGGAAGCCTTTGACGTACACAACGACAAGCTGTACCACGCGGGCTGGAAGGCAAACTTCCTTTCCGGTTTAATGTGGCCAATTATCGCGTTTATCGGCAACATTACCTACGTAGCAATTGTTGTTGTCGGCGGCACGTTTGCCATAAGCGGGCGCATGAGTATCGGCGGAATACAGGCGTTTATCGCGTACACCCGCCAGTTTGGCCAACCTGTAGCACAGCTTGGCGGCGTAGCAAGTGTACTGCAACAAACAGCCGCCGCCGCAGAGCGCGTCTTCGCGTTCCTTGGGGAAGAAGAAGAAGCCGCGGACATGGATTGGCCTGTAGTAAAAAATTCTGTCAAAGGGCTTGTTACCTTTAATAATATCCAATTCGGTTACGAGCCGGATGTGCCGGTTATCCGTAATTTTAACGCGCAAGTGGAACCCGGGCAAAAAATTGCCATTGTTGGACACACGGGCGCGGGCAAAACCACAATTGTAAAATTGCTGATGCGTTTTTACGATGTGGACAGCGGCACCATTTCCGTAGACGGCGCGAATATACAAACCTACACTCGCGACGGCTTGCGCTCGCACTTCGGCATGGTTTTGCAGGACACATGGCTGTTTAACGGCACCATTGCAGAAAATATCCGCTACGGCAGGCTTGACGCTTCCGATGACGAAGTAAAACAAGCGGCCCGGGCGGCACAGGCACACCACTTTATCCGCACACTGCCCGATGGCTATAACATGCAGATAAACGAAGAAGCGGACAACATTTCTGCCGGGCAAAAGCAGCTGCTTACAATAGCCCGCACAATTTTGTCCGACCCGGACATTTTAATATTGGACGAAGCCACAAGTAACGTAGATACCCGCACAGAAGTGCTGATACAGCGCGCTATGGACAACTTAATGAAGGGCCGCACCAGCTTTGTAATCGCCCATAGGCTGTCTACTATCCGCAGCGCGGATTTGATACTGGTTATGGAAGAAGGCGACATAATGGAACAGGGCACACATGAGTCGCTGCTTGCCCAAGGCGGAGTTTACACCAGGTTGTATAATAGTCAATTTGATATAGCAGTTTAAAGGCCGAAGAGCGCAAGTTTACTTGCGGTCGAGGCTTTGAAACTGCCAGCCGCAGCTTTCCGTAATACGCAGTATGGAGGAAAGCTGAGGTAGCAGTTTAAAGGCCGAAGAGCTGTCAAATTAGCCCGAAAACGGTATTGTCCTTTAGCTCCGAATCGCTAATCGCCGAAAATCACGGCGATTAGCGATAGTCGCTTCAGAACAATACCGTTTTCTTACAATGACGTGAAAAGCCCAATAGGCTAATGCCTATAGGATATTCAAACTAATCCATTGACCATCATAACTGTAGACAGACAGACCCATGTATTTGACATTACAAGTGGAAAGATTGTAAGAACCTCTCACGCGGCGTCTAATTTTTCTTGGTTGCTACTTACTGCATTAACTGCCATAGGAATTGTTGTTCTGGTTGGTGGCATTGCCTTTTATCGTGTAAAACGAAGGCACGTTTGCCCCCTTTGAACTGTTAGTTGAATATTTCAACTTGAATTAAACTATGCCGTCATTGCCATTTTGTGTTATTTAACTATACTATTTTATAACGATTGCAATCGAAATAACACAAAATAACGGAGGTGTTGAAATGCAAATTACCATCAGCGATAATTTAAAAGAGCTGCGCAAAAAGAAGAACAACACACAAGAGGAGTTAGCCGAATTTTTAACAATAAGCATTGCAGCGGTTAGCAAATGGGAACGTGGAGAATCTTACCCAGATGTTGAATTATTACCGAGGATTGCAGTGTTTTACGACACAACGGTTGATGATCTGCTTGGCGTAGGTGGAACGCGGAAGCAACATAAAATCAACGAATATATGAATAAGACACTTGATTTTTGGAAGACCGGCGATAGTTTAGCGTGTGTTGAACATTGGCGGAAAGCGGCAAATGAATTTCCCAACGACGACAGTGTGATGTTTCAGTTGATGCAGGCGTTAACAAACGCTGCCGGTGGGGTGCTTAGTATCGGCGGCAAAGATGACGAGGCTAAAAAAATTGAGTATTTGAAAGAAGCCGTTGAAATTGGCGAAAAATTATCGGCAAAAGCAAACGACCAAAGCACTATTTACTCCGCAATATTTCGGCTTTGCTCTGCGTACAAAGATTTAGGTGAAGTTGAAAAAGCGAAAGAGACCGCGAACAAACTTCCGCCCATTTATTTTAGCAAGGATGAGGTATTGCTTTTAATATTGGAAGGCACGGAATTGAAGACTCATTCGCAGGAATTTTTATTATTATTACTTCAATCATTTAACAACATGATAATTCGTTCTGGCAACTGTGGCTGTTACGAAAGCAAACAAACCATTCAAATTTATCAAAAAGCAATTCAAATTTGCAAATTGCTTTTCGAGAATGGAGATTATGGGATACAGCATATGAGTTTGTGTTATTGGTATCTGGGAATCGCTACTTGTTATGCAAAAATGAAAGATGCCGATGCTGTTATTGAAAATTTAAACGCTGCGGCGGAGCATGCAATCGCCCATGATTTAACTGAACATGATGCGCCGCACACGTCCTTGTTATTCAATACGCTAAAAATCAAAATGTACGGAAAGACGAGTATGGACAGTACATCGCAAAATTTGCTAAAAAAAATGGAGAATGAAAAATTTAATTTCTGCCGCAATAACGAACGGTTTGTGGAAATTAGAAACAGACTGGGTACCTAAATTTACACCTTCTACATCTCCGCCTTTATATCCTCCATGATTTTTTCAAAAACCCGTTCTCGGTCGCCGGAGGTATCGTAAAGGGTAAAGCCGTATTTTTGCAAATAATCCGCCATTTCCTTATTAAACTTGACGCACATTTCGCAAAATGACTGTAGTTCATCGTTGTCGAAGCCGTATGTCCAGTCGTCTTCTGTGTCATATGTTCTAAAACCGCTGAAAAATTCTTCGGCGGTTTTTTTACTTTGCACAAGTCCAATAAGCACGAAATGGTCTTTCAAATTTTCGATCCCGTACGTTTTCAAAATGGACAATATTTTTTCGATGTCGAAATGCCCGCCTTCCAGCACAAATTTATTTCCTTCTACGGCGTGCCGCTGCAGGTTTAAATCATCTGCCATGCCGCTGTGGGATGAAAACATACCAAGAAAATGGCCAAGGAACGGTGCAACATTGGCCGTAGCTTTGTTAAAATCCCATGCGATTCTAACATCCAGTTGGGGGTACGCCCTTGCAAACACGGTCATAAACTTGTCCAGGTTAATTACAAAATGGCCCAACTCTTCGTTAATTTTTGCGGCCAATGTGGTTTTGCCGTTTCTGCCGGGGCCCACGATCAGTATGTTTTTCATAAATGTTTCACTCTATTTCTTTATCGCTGCCATTATAATGAATGCAATGTCTTTATTTTTGTCAGCATCAACGTACTCTATCCATCCGTCTTCATAAAGCCATATTCCGTGTGCATCTTCAATGTCATAACAAGCCGTAATATTTACTATTCCGTGTTTTTCCCAATGGTTACGCCACCATGCGTTACTATGGAAAGTAAACATGTCTTCGCCCCACCCGTTGCCATGTTCGGCTCGTTGTTTAACAAAAAACTCTTCTAATGTATCAGGATAACCTTTTTCAAATTCTTTAACATAGCCGGGGACAACAATGCCAAATTGACCGCCGGGCTTTACCAACTTTGAATATGTGCAAGGGAAATACGCCTCGTCTGTGCCAAAATAATGGTAACTGGTTGCAGACACCGCGGCATCAAAAAATCCATTGGCATACGGTAACGCATGAGCTTCTGCTTTAATAGGAAATACACGGTCGGATACGCCTGCTTCTTCAAAACGGCATAAATTTTCCGTTGCACTTATCCATAAATCATTGGCAAAAACGGTAACCCCGTATTCTTTGGCAAGAAATACAGAAGTCAACCCCTTGCCGCACCCCATATCCAAAACCTTCATGCCGGGTTTTAAGTCAAGATTTTCACACAACTCTTCCATAAGCAGAATTGGATTTGGCCCCATCTGGTTTTCTTCTATCCATTTCCTATCATATTTTTTTGTTTTTGAATATTCTTTCAACACATCGCCTCCTAAAATATAAATTCCCCTACTCGCATCATAGCAAATAAGCCTGTGATAATCAATTAATTCCATCAGTTTTGTAATTTTACCCGTATCATGCCCTACCCCCTGATATCAGGGGGTACATTAAAGAATACAATAATAATTTGCAATAATTTCCATTTGCATACCTAGAATTTGCGCATAATTAGTTTTGATTTTGGTACAATATATGTTCGATAATGAGGCTGATTGTTAAACACTCTCTTTGTGTCATACTGATAGATTATTCCATTTTCATTGTATTTAAATTGATACTCTGTTTTATCATACATTTTTTCATCAGGAAGAATCATTGAATACATATGCGCTTTTATTAATGTGCCATTTTCATAAAAATATTCTTCATGCTGCAACTTTGACATTGCGAATAACTGATAATTATAGTGTGTATGATATGGGTTATAGTGTGCTGTAGAATACTTTTTTATTACTCCATTTTCATATTCTACTTTTGAGACTAATAAAACATATCCTCGTAACTCAAAGACGATGCCGTACTCGATGTTACCTTCTGAAATTATGTATTCGACAGAAGATGGACAATCATGATTATCTGTATAATGCTCTGCTGAAATTACCTTTCCATTGCTGTTAATATTGTATTTGTAATATTCTTTTGATGTTTTACGATATTTTGTATATATCTTCCCCCGTTTTGCTACGTTTAATATAAGGTCTATTATAGGACTTGGACAATAGGCACCTCTGTGCATATAACCGGATCCAAAACAATACTCAGTTCTTATTGAGTTTTGTTCCGTTAAAGCAGCTAACTTTTCTGATGAATTTTTATGCTTATCTGCAACTGCTCGAAGTTCAACTATTATTTTTTCAAACATACTCATTGTTTCACTGTCAAACTCAAATTGCTCTTTTGATCCTCCCAACACCCTTAATATTTCACCTATGTTAACCACCCCTTCTTTTGTTGCTCCGAACATCTTTAATAAATCGTACATAGTAACCAACCCTTCTCTAGTTTCAATATATTATACAGGGCGTTAGAAAAAATGCCAACGCCCTGTATGTTGTCTTGTTAAGGAACAAGTGCGCTTGCGGATTCTAATGAATTTCTTAAAACAACTAACGCATCCCATATTCTCCAAGGATTGTTAGCATCAAATATGAAACCGTTAGCTGTAAACACAACCCAAAAAACAGCACTGTGATACATATCAGTGTGTAACCGGGCATGCAAACTCGCCCTTACTGCTGCTATGTTAGGGGGACCATTCAGATTAAAGCCGTTGTTCCATAAAATATTGCGCGAGTTGGCTGCCCTCCAGTCATGTAATGCAACTATATGATGGGCGTGGACTTTGGTTCTCCAGTTATAAAGTCTATTTGCAGTATCCATTTGTTGAGCTAGTTGGGACACCCACTTCTGCGTAACAGTCATATCACGTATTACCCAATATAAATCCCACATTAGACTTGTAAAGTGGTTCCAGTTTGCACCTATTTGCCATGCTAAATAAAATGAAAGCAAGACAGTGAATGTGACAACAACTGTTTTTACAAATTTCCAAAGAGATATAGTCTTTATAAGAACCATTAATCCAAAAGTGTCAATGTCATATGAGTTCATTATAGGATTGTTGAGAGCATAGGCATACAAGTTGTGAGACAAGCTGCTTCCGATAATCCCAAGACTATTATCAGGGTTTATGAACCTTGCAATTAAAGGGCTATAGTGTCTCCCCGCAATATAGTACATTCCGGATATATCATCAAAGCGATAGCCTCTAAATCTATAGGGGTTGATTCTGCCAATTGTATCAGCTTTTGGGCCTTTAACTTCAACAATACTACCCCATGGGCAGTAAACATATTCTACTATAACATTGAAATCACTGTCAACTATACCAACAATGTCTCCCATGAGATTTGTAAGATAAAGGTAAGTAACACCATTTAATTCAAACCCAATTCTATTTTCATCATGGTCAAATAAATATACGATATTTTGACCATTCGATGAATGTTCTGCAAGAACTATCCCATTTGCACTTAGTTGAAAGGTAGTGGTTTCTCCATTAAGTGTCCTTGAGTTGCGGAAACCTTCTGCGTTATAGGTAAAAGATAGACTATTACCATCAACGTATAATTGGCGCAATTGATTATTTTCCCAAAATAATCTCATCCCAAGTCCTCTTACCATATTTCCGGACATATCATAATGTATTGGGCTACCATTAAAAGCTGTTAATTGGTCTCTCCATTCAGGGTTACCATACTCATATACAAAAACCTCAGTCCCGGAAGGTTTTTCAATAGTTCGTGACAGAATATTTCCAAAGTCATCAAAAACATGACTATATGTGATGTTATTGACGTAATCAATAGCCTTCAATAACTGCCCAGTTTGTCTGTCATAAACAAATTCTAATGCTAAAAATCCTTGGTGATACACATGGCCAATAAAACCCATTTCGTTCATAGAATATCGACTATGACGGTTGTGCTGATTAAAGTTGATTTCATCTAATCTGTAAAGGTTTCCAGAGGGAGTAATTGTTGGAACTACCCTTGTTAGCATCTCATTTACAGAGCCATCATCACTTATAACAGAAACAGATGTAGATGCAAACCCAAATTCATCATATTGCGCTGAAAATACTACATCATTTGAAAAGTTAATATTCATAATTTCATTTGTGTAGTCGAAGTCAAATGCTGCTGACATGAAATATCCAGCCATGCCATAATGCATTGCCTCTATATAGCCTTCTGCCGACACGTCAATTTTAACAGTATCAATTGTAGCTGTTGAATCACTATGGCAATAAATATTGTGTGCCCCATTATTAGGCTTGCGGTTTTCCGATATGCGAGTATTATTGTGATAAATGTATTGTACATTTGAGTCGCGTTCAAATGTAATGCTTATTTCTGTATCATTGTGAATAATCCCGGAAAATATCCCATATTCATCATAAATATATGAAGCACCAATATTTGTTCCTTCAATATTAAATGACGAAATTAATCCAAACTCATTAACTTCAATGTTAATAACATCTCCGTTTGCGAGGACTTGTACTAAGTTTCCATCATCATCATAAACAAGATATGCGGTATTACCTCTTGAATCTAGAATACTCACAAGTCTTCCGTCCACATAATTATATTGTAGATTGTTTCGAATTTGCATGTCTCCATCATACGTAAGTAAGCTTATTCCTTCGACAAATGTCACGACAGGATTATTGGCTCCTCCGTATCTTTCTTCAAACTCTTGCAATATATATTCCCAATTTGCTAGATCGTAAATATTGTGTGCTGCAACCACAACCTTTGAGTTAAATACGGCTGTTGTTGAAATTACCATTATTAATACTAATGCAACTACCTTCTTAAACATTCGTGCGAGTTTCATACACTCGTTCCTCCTTTTTCATTATAAGCGTCTTCGGATTTTATTTCAGCCAGTAAATTAGCGAAGATAAGAAGTTTAGAATAAACTCCATCCCTCAAAAATAGCCGATTCAGCTTGTTTTGTTAATGTTACAAACTCATGAAACACTTGACTTTATAAAAATCGCCTTATAATCGCTGAGAACAGCATCCCGTGACCTTTTGTGTCGCCGGGTATTAAACAAGTATAGTTCATATGAACACATCCTTGTTAATTTATGACTGCCCTTGGCATAGCTATAGGACTTGATACACAAAACCTATACTCAATTTTACTTTGCGGCCGCTAAAACGTAAAATCAGCATTGGGCGTTGCTATTTCTATTATACATAAATACAAATTGTATTCCATCACCAAATTTGTCATAAATACACTGTTTTTTGTAGACTGAATATCTAACGCTACAATCATGTGTTTTTCGCTGTAATACTGCTGGAATCACGATTATACATATGTTATAAAAATTTTTTTTTTGGGGGGGGGTAATTTATGGCATTTTTATGGATTTTCGACTATAGTCTTGCCATAATGTATCTTTTTGTGTATATTATATATACACGTTTTTGATAACTTATGACAAAATTACGAGGTGACAATGTATGAGAAATCAAGCTACAATCCCATTCGGGGAGAAAATAAGAGCAGTTCGGGTTGCTAAACAACTATCATTAGAAAATGTAGCCCATGCTGTTGGATACAGTTTTGCGACCATCGGTCGGATAGAGCGGGGTGAAACTGATTGCAATAATGACCTACACATAGCCATAAAAAAGGCTTTAGGAATAGAAAACGCTCCCATACTTGATGATGAGTGCGACGTTTTTAAGTCTCGTCTTGATACCTGGCATAATTTAACCGTTAACAGACGCTTAAAAGAAGCCAATGATATGAAGGAAGAATTGTCAGTAATACTTCATCTTCCATTTGAGCATAAATTGATTGCCCTGTATCGTATATTTGAAGCTGCTTTATTGTTAGCCGAAAATAATTTGACAGATGCCGAACTGTGCATTGATGCTTCACATAAGTGTATGAGTGAGGTAAATGAGAAGGACGAAATATACAAGGAGCTGCTGTATCATTATAATTTCAATAAAGGTTCGTTAAGTTTACGTCGCAATCTTACAAAAGAGGCATTGAGTTTCTATAAAGAAGCACTATATGTAACATGCAGCCGTTCGGAAAAAGACGGAAGGCTGTACTTTAACATGTCCGGTTGTTATTCGAAGCTTGATTTACCTCATCAAGCTATAGAATTTGCAAAAAAAGCATATGAAATTTATAGTGAAGACAGTATGAAAAAGTATGTACTGCAAATTAATAACCTCCTCGCCGCCAACTATATTCAGATAGGTGAATTGCAAACCGCTAAAGGGTTAATTGATAAATGTTTGATACAGGCAAAAGGCAGCGACGATAATTATCAAATTGGAATGGCTTTGCATAATTACGGTTGTTTGTATATGGAGTACGAGGATTGGAGTCAGTCAATAATTTATTTTAACCAGGCGTTTGACTATATCCCAAAAAACCACAATTTTTTCTTGGAAAATTTCTATTTTAAATTATACTGTTTCATCATGGAAAAGGGCGTTGTACAAATAAAAAAATTACAAGATTTTTACGACATGTTAGATGAAGCAACATCCTTGTCTGAAAACAATACAAAATATTCTGTTTTGTTTGAATCGTTAAGTCACCTTTTGACGTTAAACGAGAAAAATTCACATGAATTTATCGAGACAGTAACAATTCCTTGCTTGCTGCAAGCATTTGACAAATTTAAGACTTTGGATTATTGCAAAATACTTAAAGAGTATTACAAAAGTACACGACGAATGCAGAAATCTCTGGAAATAACTGAAATTGAAAACGACATTTATAGAAAAATAGTACGCGGGGAGGTGGACTAAATATGACAAAAAAAATTACTGGGATGATACTTGTTCTTCTGTTGGTGTTGGGGCTTGGCATCTCTGCATATGCCAAGGGCGAAATTGATGAGCCTTTGCCGGAAAGACCAATTGTATTAATAGATAAGGTCACGCCATAAGCAATTCCATCAGCTTTGTAATTTAACCCGTTCCGTACCCCACCCCCTGATATCAGGGGGTACATTAGTCATAAAAATCATCCAATATAATCATGTACTCAAATGTAAGTACGATTTTGTTTTGTATAAAATCACTCCTGTATCATTATTAAAGCAAAAGGACTATTTTGCTAAAGTTCTATATAAGCAAAATAGTCCTTCTTTGCGCCTATTTATTCACACTGCACCCAAAAACGTAAATTATGCTCTTTTGCATCCACCAAATGCTCGGGCGCAACATGGCTGCCCCAAGACATTTCGGAACCTACGCCGGAATGGGCCGCATCAATATGCAGCCATGTTTCCGCGCGTTTTGGCAATTTATGATCATGGGTTGCTTCTTTATAATCTGTAACGGTGTTATGGCGGGCGTCAAAATGGAACGGGCTTGCCCCTGTAAATTTAATACGAGTGCCTTTGTCGTTTTCCAGCACCAGCCACTTGGTTTGCTCGTGGCCGCCGCATTCGGAAGGCGGTATGAATGAAAAATGCTGCTCGCTTACGGTGGTTTCAAACACGCCCATGCAAGCCGACATTGCCCGGTCGGAATAGTTTTCGTTTTCGCCCATACCGTAGTAGGTTAACTTTTCGAAACCGGCGGGCAGTACCAACTCTATGCCTGCCCGCGGCACAATGGCCAGGTTTGGGTTTAGTGTAAAGCGGGTGTCAACTTCCAATATACCGTTAGCAAACAGCATGTAGGTGGTTTTTACATAGGAAACATGCGTCTTTTCCCATTTTTTTGTGGATAACTTGTAGGTAACGGCAATACCGGCTTTTTCCGGGCCGTTGGCAAACTGCTCCACGTTTTCAAGGTCAATTTTTGTTCCGCGGACGGCGCTGAACGGCTCGTACACGCCGCCCCAGTTCCATATGTCCATACAGGTGTATGGCCTGTCCAGGCAAGGGCTGCTGCTTTGCACAAGAATGCTGCCGTCTTTAGTAATGGTTACCGCACCTGTCGATGTATCCACCTTAATTTCCATGCCCTTAGCCGACATTACGCAGCCGGTATTATCAACGGAAAGGACAGGCATGGCCGAATCAGCGTCTGACACCTGCATGGTTACAACGCCTGCATAGCTTAGCGGATATTGAAACCGCGCTATTTCGTAGCCTTTATCAGCATAGAATGTGTCCTCTTTTTGCACAACGCGGAACTCAATATGGTAGTCGCAGCCGTCTTTCATTTGGTAGTTGGGCTTTAACGCCAGTGTTTTTTTGGAAAGGGGCGGAACTTGGCCCAAATCCGGGGTTTCTGTATGCACAACAATGCCGTTTTCACGCAGTACCATGGTAATGTCAAAGTCGCAAAGCTGTTTTGTCAAAGTTTTGTTCCATACTTCGTATTTGCCGTCGGATAGGTGGTAGGCCCTCCAGGGCACGAACCTTTCCGGCGGGCGGATTACCACAGGGGCATAGGCCTGCTTCAGTTCGTACGCCACAGGCTTCCAGGTAAGGTCTGGCAGGATTACGCCGTTGTTGGTCATGTGGGGCGGACACCATTTGTCATACACAGGTTCGCCAAAGTCGCCGCCGTAGGCAAAAAACGGTTCACCTGTTTCCGTTTGCTGCCACAGGGTTTTGTCGGACCAATCCCACACAAAGCCGCCTTGGAAACGAGGGTATTTTTCGCAAAGTTCCACAAAATGGTGCAGCCCGCCGCCGCCGTTACCGGTTTGGTATAAGTATTCTACCAATATAACAGGCCGATCGTCGTTGGGGTCGGTTAGCATTCCCATTACCTGGTCCACGGAAGCGTACATCCACCCGCGCACATCGGAAACATTTTTGCCCGGGGAACCGGCCTCGTACTGGCACAGGCGGTGTGGGTCGTAATCCCGGATAAACCCTGTCATTGCGGCATGGTTGGGGCCTGTGCCGCTTTCGTTACCCAGCGACCAAGAGAATATGCAGGCGTGATTTTTGAAATTTTGCACCATTCGCATGGCGCGTTCTACAAATAAATTTACCCAGGCCGGGTTGTGGGTAAGCTGCCCCGCAACCCCGTGGGTTTCGATATTGCATTCGCAAATAATTAAAATACCCAGGGCATCGCACAATTCGTACCAAGTGTCTACGCAAGGGTAGTGGCTGGTGCGCACGGCGTTCATATTCATGCGCTTCATCTCGATAATCTCCTTGCGCATCCAATTTTTTGTTAAATACCGCCCTGTTTTGAAATGGTGCTGATGGCGGTTAACCCCTTGAAGAATCAGCCGCTGCCCGTTCATGTATAAAATCCCGTTTTTGATTTCCACTGTTTTAAAGCCCACGCGGCAAGCTTCAATGTCCACTTCATTGCCTTCCGGGGAAATTAGTGTAAACACGGTTGTGTACAGTGTTGGGGTTTCCGGTGTCCACAAATTTACACCTGCAACATCAAATTTCAGCCTTGCGGTGTTGGACGTGGGCTTGTGCCTGGTGGTGTACTCTGCCATTGGGGTTATTGTGGCCGTTGTGTGTCCAAGACACTCGCCTGCCACATCATAAACAGACATTTTTACAGAATAATCCCCGTACATTGGCACACGGGAAATTGTAACATCTGCCGTAATTTTGCCCACGCCGTTTTCCGGCAAAGCGGTTACCTTCCAATCGTGAATATGTGCTTTTGGCTTTGCAACCAGCCAAACATCGTTGTGAATGCCGGACAAATGCCAGTAATCCTGGTCTTCGATGTATATGCTTTTGCTAAAACGCATGACTTTAACGGCCAAACTGTTTTCGCCCGGTTGTAAAAAATCTGTTATATTAAACTCCGACGGCAGTTTGCTGTCCTCTGCATAGCCAACAAAATTGCCGTTAACCCATAGCTGGTACGATGTTTCTACCCCGTCAAAGCGCAGGAAAATTTCACGCCCGGCAAAGTTTGCGGGTACATCAAAAGTACGGTAATAACACCCTGTTGGGTTGTCTTCCGGGATGAATGGCGGGTTTGGCAAGCTGCCCTTACCCGTTTCCCCCCGAATAAGATGCTCCCCTGCCCCGTCCATGCTCCATGGGTAGACGGTGTTTGTGTAAAGGGGCTGACTATGGCCGTGTAGTTCCCAATTTGAAGGAACGGGAATGGTTGTAAACCCGTCGCGCTTGTTGCCGGGGTTGAAAAAATCGTCTGCGGCGTACGGGTTTGGATACAGCTTAAATTGGTACGTGCCGTTTAAGGACTGGATGTACCGGGAATGGCTGTCACAATTTTCATTTTCGTATGCGACGGCTTGGGCCTCGTTTTCGTATGCGCGCCAGCGTGTGTGGGCGTCAATACGGTTGATGGCCGTAACGTCCAACGAGTTTAAGATTTGTTTTAGTTCCATTTTTATCAACCTTTCTGTGGTGTGATTTTCAGTTGGTCCAATTACTCTATCAACCACAAACTTACACGGTTGTGAAGTTCCTGGGCCGTTTCATATGTGCCAAAAACCGAGCCATGAGATGTCCGTAAAAATGTATAAAAATCATCCCGGTTTAGGTGCGGGTCGTTGTCGATAAGGGTATAGTCCAGCATCATAATGTCCGGCACTTGCCCCGCCATTATCGTAATTTGCAAGCGGGTTAACGAGGTGTCCCTTATGTCTTGTCATACCCAATGTTACCATTTAAACAGCAAACTTGCAAATGTGCGAGATAATCCCTTCCAATCCATACAGGGCCGCTTTACCACGCAATTATTTTGTTATCTTTTCACAATTGCAGCCTCTGCTGCCATATCCTCTACCAAGTCCGCAATAACATCCCCCTTCGATTGAACATACGCCGCAGTCCAAGGCGAACCTGACGCCGATGTAGGAAATATTCCTGTTGTATGGTCAACAAAATAATCTTCATAGCCGGCCGCTTTTATCTCGTCAATTGTAAGGTTGCGTGTCAGTTGATAGACTATTGTGCCTATCATTTCTAAATGACCGAGTTCCTCCACGCCGATGTCCGTTAATGCAGCCTTTAGCTCTGGGTACGGCATGGCAAAACGCTGACTAAGGTATCTTAAAGATGCTCCCAATTCGCCGTCGGGGCCGCCGTATTGGGTTAAGATGAATTTTGCAAGTGCCGGGTTTGGGTTTTTGATTTTTACAGGATATTGCAGCTTCTTCTCATAAACAAACATTTTGAATACTCCCTTCCTACGCCTCCGGTTCCCACGGCCATGGGTCGTAAACCCAGCTGTTATAGTTTTGCATACCAAATATTTCGTTTTTGGCGGCTTCGCTTTTTTGTCTATATTCCTTATATAACTCGAAAGCGTGGGCGTCCTCCGGGTGTGTGTCTAGGTACAGCTTTAGTTCAAAGCATACAAAATCTAGTGTCATTAATTCAATCATTGGGGTGTTTGGCAGGTGCTTGCGGATTTCGTAATCGTGAAAGGGCAGGTCCAGCTCGGGGAACAATGTGCCGCGGATTATTGCGTCTTCATCTGAATAACGCTGGGTAAACCGCTGGAGCGGGACATAGGGGTACGCGATTGGTAAACCTTGGGGCCTGTGATGCATATGCGTTCTCCTTCAACATAACTTAGTATTCCATTATATTGTAAAGGCCTAGGCATGGTTCATAAAAATTTCCCAGAAAATTTAAAACCGTGACAAATGTCACTACCAGACTCTATTGTCCAATGGCATAATACGTACATAGCAACTTGCAGACAACAAATAATAAAACAAAAAATATTAGGAGGCGGCATTATGTTAGCAAGCATGAAAAACGTTGTAAAAAGGTACGGAGAATTTACGGCACTTGACCATTTGGATTTGGAAATTAGAGAAGGCGAAGTTTTGGGCTTACTTGGGCCAAACGGCGCGGGCAAAACCACAGCAATCCGTTCGTTATGCGGGCTTATCCCAATAAACTCCGGTGACATTACCGTTTTCGGTAAAAAGCAAAACATCAATAATACAGAAATTAGACGCAATATGGGCCTTGTTACCCAAGAAATTTCTGTTTTCAAAGACATGACTGCAGAGCAAAACCTGCGTTACTTTGGCGGGTTGTATGGCCTAAAAGGCGCAGAACTTACAAATAATGTCGCGCGGGTTTTAGAATTTATCGGCCTTACAGACCGCGCCGGTAAAAAGCCCGGCACATTCAGCGGCGGTATGCAGCGCAGACTGAATATTGGGTGCGCACTGGTTCACAGGCCAAAACTTGTAATAATGGATGAACCAACCGTAGGTATCGACCCACAATCCCGCAATCACATTTTGGAGTCTGTAAAAACAATTGCGTCGGAAGGCACAACCATAATCTACACCACCCATTACATGGAAGAAGTGCAGGCCATTTCTAACCGCATTTCCATTATGGACACAGGGCGGGTAATTGCAGAAGGTACAATAGACGAGCTTGTGGGCCGTATTTCACATGAAGACACAATCCGTTTAACCGCCGCAATGGCTTCCAACGCATTAACAGAAGACATCCGCGCAATTTCCGGCGTGAAAAGCGTATCTGTAAACGGCAATGACTACCTGATTATTTCCGGCGCGGAAAGCGGCAACCTAAACCGCATTATGGAGGTTGCAATGCGCCATGGCGGTGTGGCAAACATTACTGCAGATAAACCAAACCTGGAAGATGTTTTCCTAACACTAACAGGCCGCAAATTGCGCGATGACGAATAGGAGGTACCGGACATGATTTTAAAACATTATATTCTGCGTTCGTTTAAAGATCCTATGAACCTTGTTATGTGCATATTATTCCCCATAATAATGATTGCAATTATGACAGTTGCAGCCAATGCCGCGGCAGATGGCCTGAATATTATTAATGGCTTTAATACTTCCGCCACTAACAACACAACATTTAACGCACTATTTTTCATGTTCTTTAGCTGTATGATTGTTACAGATTACTTGTATGTAGAGTTTAGAAGCGACTTGCGCTGGAGGCTTATGGCTACCCCGGTTCCGTTTAACAAGTTTATATTCAGTGCCATTGGGGCAAGTATGATTGTAACAATTCTTAACACAACAACTGTTTTACTGTTTGGCAGGTTTGTGCTTAACGCGTACTTGCACAATATTTTTATGACAATTTCCGTACTACTGACAATGGGCATTTTAATTACCCTGTTTGGCGTACTGTGTTTTATGTTGATACCAAAAAAAAGCACAACAACTGCCGTAATAATGGTTTTTGCTTTTGCGCAGCTGCTGCCAATACAATTTAATATGCTTAGTTTTGAAAGAGGCGTAATTAATGCTTCAAGCTTTATACCTGTTGTTGCTGCTGCTCAAGCCGTAATATATTCCGGCACAATGATGATAGAGTTTGTAGGGCAAGGTTTTGCAGACGGTATTATAAGACTGGAGCCTGATATGAGAATGGCACTTACTCACCTTGGTATTTTAGTGGGCTACATGGTTATTGCGGCCATCGCGGTTGCCATTTTGGGAAGGAAGCGTAAAATATGATGGTAAATATGACCGTTTTTAAGCACGCGTTGCGTAATGGTGTAACCAAGCCAATCTCCCTGGTTGTTAACAGCATCGTGCCAATTGGCCTTGTTATATTTTTGGACAGAATTGATGCCGGGTTTGGCCCTAACGCAGCTGTCGGATTCTTTGTACTGGCATTTGTAATGATGTATGGCGCGTTCCTTATGGCCAACAGCATACAAAAAGATAAAGTGGAAGGCGTATTGGTACGCATTCTTGCAGGGCCAATTACCCTGCGCAGCTACTTGGCGCAAAATTTTTTGGCAGCGATAATTCCAATGATGGCTGTATCCGCAATTATTGGCCTGCTTGGTTACTTGATACATGACTGGAGCCTTACCGTTACCGTTGGGTTAGTGCTGGTTTATACTCTTATTGCAGCCTCAGCCATTGGCTTATCCTTTGTTTGGAGCTGCCTGTTTAAAGACAAGGAAGCAAGCCTTTCGGGGATTTCTGTTGTGTTAACCATGTCCGGTTTACTTGGCGGTTTTATGATGCCCCTTGACATGCTGCCGACCATACCGTATTACGTTGGCATGGCAACCCCGGCACACTGGGCTTCACGCGCAATTCAGCAGTTAATAAGATACGGCGAATTTACTCAAATGTACTGGCTTGGCCTTTTAGCACTGACATTGTTTACAATAGCGTTTGTATTGTATGGGAGTAAGCGCAGACTGGTGTAACAACATGCCCTAGACAACCGGCTGTTATTACGTGTAAAATGTATGACAGATTCTAACGAACGGTGTGTTACCTATGGCAGACATTTCCCCACAAAAGCTAGCCTTTATGGGTTTAACAATTGCAGGAATTAGCCTATTGGTTGTCCACTCGCTTATTAGTGGCAGTACAATGGGCTTTTTTCTCATGCTTTTTATGGTGTGCATGGCACTGTTCCGTTCGCGCGTTCCCAAAACAGGGTGGACAAGTGTAGTGGATATGCTTGCATGTGTTTTTTTCGCGCCTATGTTCCTGGGCGTAGCCCTGTTTGCCACAATGTATTATGGTATGTATTTTACAATTGTTTTTGCTTTTATCGTACTTATTACAATAGATATTCAACTTGGGATTATCGCCATCCTTTGCGGCGGTTTGGGGTTACTGTTGCGGCTATGGGAGCATGAGCAGGAGAAAAGGCTAAAAACCCGGGACGCGGAAGCCGGGCGGTATTACCAGCTTAAAGCTTTGCAAAACGATTTGCTGTCTGCCACAGAGCAAATTGAGCGGATGAGTATCATAAGTGAACGGGCACGTATTTCCCGGGAAATTCACGATAACGCGGGGCATGAAATTGTAGCGGCCTATATCTCGCTGCAAACGGTACGGGACATTCTTGACAGCACAGACCCCGAAACCCTTGCGCTGTATGATGCCGCACTGGAACGACTGGGTATGGGTGTAAACAAAGTACGCGAAGCTGTACACAATCTTGCGCCTGTTTCCGCTTTAGGTGTAGAAGCCTTACAGGAAATTTGCAATCGCTTCCCTAAAGACATAGAATTTAAATCGTTTGGCGACATGCGGCTTGTACCGGTTCATGTGTGGAATGTGCTGGAATCCTGTTTAAACGAATGCTTAACCAACATCGGCAAACATGCCAACCCCAGCAAGATAACCGTGGAACTTGACGCTACACCCCACATTGTCCGCCTGTGTATAGAAAACGACGGCGTTACGCATACCGGCAAGGGCATAGGCACAGGTTTAAGAAACTTGCGGCATAGGCTTAACACAATTGGGGGCACTTTGGCAGTGACGCAGGGTGAAATTTATCGTGTGGTGTGTATGGTACCTATTAAAAAGCTGCAGATTAACACCCCCTGATATCACGTTTGTTATGTGATATCAGGGGGTGGTTTAGACTCTTAATCCGCCAGCACCTGTATGGTAAGCACTTCCGTTATACCCTGGCGGGTTACTTCCAATTCAACTACACGTGACTCCGTTACCGTAACGCCGCCGCGGATACCCACCACAAGGCCGTATACTAAGCCTGTAGGTGTCCATAGGTTATCCCGAGCGACTATTACAAGCTCCGGTGCCGCTTCCAGCAGGTTAAACGTAATTTCTCCTTCTGCGGTGCCGCCTACAAATACGCTAACGTGGCGGTTGGTGTTGCTTACGGTTACGCTATTTACATAAAGATAAAATGTCGGCAGTGGCTGCGTGGTGAAGTTTGCATTTACAAGCAATACATGAACTCTTTGGCCGTATACCGTAATGTAAAGGTTAATATACCGCCAAGAGCCGCCGTCTTTGTCAACATCTAACAAGTTAAAGTAATCCAACCAGCCGGTACCGTCTTGCCATACACGGCCTACGCGTACAAAATCTTCTGCACACTCGCCGTCTTGGTCAAGGGCTTCGATGGTGTCTGCACGTCCCAAGAGTACATTCTGCCTGCATAGCGGCCTGCAACTGTGCTGATGTAGCGGTGCATATTTTCGATTGCTTGCCGGCGGGGCAGCGGAGTAATTGTACCCGGTACCGTTGTCAACCATGCCGGTGACTGCGAGTGCCATACCAAGGTATGCCCAACCATGGCAAGGTCGTTTTCTTCTGCCCAGTTTACAAAATAATACAGTTCAGCAGTTTAAATCATGACCAAGATTGTAGTTTTTACCAAAATTACGGCATAAAGCCCCGCCATCAACCGAATAGCGGGGCTTTAAAATTACATTGCTATAAGATTACCAAGTAATAACAGCGGCTCTGTTCACGCTGTCCCATCTTACTTCCGCGTCAAACGCGTACATCACAAAACGTAATGGGACAAACACTCTGTCGCCTATTATCATTGCAGAACCCATTCCATCCGGCAGCATTTCATCTGCAGGGATAACAAGGGTACCGGATGCCAGGTGAACTAATGCAGAACGTGTCGCGTTGTCCCACTCTACCTCTACGCCCAATGCTTCCGCAAGAGTACGCAACGGAATCATCATGCGGTCTGCTGCTGCGTCGATAAACGCTTCGCCAACACCTACGCGTAGTTGGCCGTTAAGCATATATTCTGTGCTGCCAACCGTAAAGATAAGCGTATTTACAGATGGTGTTGGAGGGGCAATTGTTGGTGGGGTTGGTGGTTCAGTTGGTAGTGTCGGAGGATCAGTTGGTGGTGTCGTGACGTCTGTAGGTTCTATTGTTGGCTCTTCCGTCGGCTCTTCTTCGGTTACCTCTTCAGTAGGAAGCACAATGTAGTAGACATCAGTAGGCTCATCATCCGTTGGTGGCTGCTGCACCGGTGACCGCGGTGTCCATGGAATAGAAACAGGAGCAGGAGGAGCTTCAACTGTTACCGGCGGCTGCGGAGGAATTATAGGAATTTGTGGCGGCCACGGTGGCCATTGAGGTATTTGTATCGGCGGGCATGTGCATGGTAAGTTTCCGCATATTGCACATGGTTGTGGTGTTGTATCGTCGCATACGCATGGGTATTGTTCGCAATATTCACATGGCTGTTGATCGTCGCATACGCATGGGTATTGTTCGCAATATTCACATGGCTGTTGATCGTCGCATATGCATGGATATTGTTCACAATATTCACATGGCTGTTGATCGTCGCATACGCATGGATGTTCATCGCAATATTCGCATGGTGTTGGAGCGTAGCATACGCATGGGTATTGTTCACAATATTCACATGGCTGTTGATCGTCGCATACGCATGGATGTTGGTCGCAATATTCACATGGTGTTGGGGCGTAGCATACACATGGATGTTGGTCGCAATATTCACATGGCAGTTGATCATCGCAATCACAGTACGGATACACGTCACAGCATTTTTCTTCCGCGCAGTCGCAATACGGATATACGTCGCAGCATGGTTCATCAGCACAGTCGCAATACGGATATGCTTCACAGCATGGTTCATCTGCACAGTCGCAATACGGATATGCTTCGCAGCATGGTTCATCTGCACAATCGCAATACGGATACACGTCGCAGCATGGTTCATCTGCACAGTCGCAATACGGATATGCTTCACAGCATGGTGGCTCTACGGTAATTGTAACCTGCACCGGTTCTGAAGTATATCTCGCATTGTCTACAACCACATTAAAGCTGAACTCGCCTCCAGCCGTAGGTGTACCGATTATCGCGCCGGTTCTTGCGATCATTCTAAGGCCCAAAGGCAACTCGCCCTCAACTCTCCAGAATAAAGGTGCATTGTTGTTTTGGCTTGCCAGGAACTGCACTGCAAACGGCTCGTCCGGTTCGATGACTAAATTCATATCGGTGCGTGCTACGCCGTCCAGGTGCATTACACTTGTTACTACCGGACGTGAAATATTTGGTGCAGGTGCATCTTCTAATGTCGCAAGAATAGCGTCAAATGCAGGTTTTGTTTGGAACAGATGGTCAAACAGAAGCGGGAACCCTGCCGAACGCCAGCTTTGATCGTCCGTTTTACCCCATAGGGAAACACGTCCCATACTGTCAGAATTAGCCAGATACCATTCAAACAATTGGGCATACCTGTCGGCCTGTGTTGCAAATAAGGCATCACGGGCAGGACCCGGTGGTGGAACAGCTGCTCCGCCAAAGCCACCTATTGTTATATCAAGTTCTGTAACGCTTACCCTTACACCAAGGTCTACATAAGCTTGGAGGGCCGTGTATACGTTGTTAAAGTTTGTTGTCCACCCTGCCAAATGGTAATGGGCCTGCATACCCATTGCTTCAATCAGCAAACGGCCTGTGTATTCTTCGCCTTCGGGCACAGCTTCATGGTTATTTTCCATATCGTGGGCCCAACGGGTATTAATGCTGCGTATCATATCAACAATAACATTCCGCTTAGACGGTATTTCTTCGTTATAGTCGTTGTAGTAAAGAATTGCGAACGGGTCGTACATACGGGCGAATTTGAATGCGTAATAAACAAAGTCTGTTCCGCATTCGCCTGCTTCTATGTCGGCACCGTTTGCAAAGGCTGCCTGCCAGCGGGTTTGGCCGACACCGGGGTTACGTAAATGGGCACGCCAGTTAGGGTTCGCGTTCCACGCTGCATCACCGGGGCCGCCGGATAAAACTGCTTCGTTTAGCACATCCCAAGAATACATCCTGCCCGCATAACGGCCTGCTACCGTACTTATATGGCGGTGCATGTTGTAAATAGCTTGTTGGCGGGTTACCGGCCCTTCGGCAGTATGTGTAAGCCACGGACGGGATTGAGAATGCCATGCAAGGGTATGTCCAATCATGGCTATATTGCGTTCTTCTGCCCAATCTACAACATGGTCGGCACCGTCAAAGTTATAGTCCCACGCATTTGGGGCCGGTCCAAGGAAGTGGTCAACTTTGTGGACATTTTCTCCGGTTATCGCGTTGAAATGGTGAACAAACGCATACTGGGTATTTTGCATGTCCATTCTTCCTTGAGTACTCCAAATGTTGCCAAAGAAGAAGTACTCTTCAAATGCTGCTGCTAGAGAAGGCTCATTTAAGTCCCAATAAGGGATTTGCACAGTAAATACACTGCGGTCAAGGGCTATCAGCTCTATATTGTGGATAATATACGGATGCCTGAAACCTGTCTGGTCATTGGTAATTCTTACACCGCGTTGGTTTCCGACAACAAAGTCACTTATATCCGTTTGGGTAAAAGTATAGTTAATAACCCAATCTTGGCCGCCGACAGGAATTGTTATTGCAGAACCTGCAAAAAGACTCCAACCGGGATCCGGCCTTATAAGCCGCATGTCCGTTGCCACCGTTGCCGGGGCAGGAAGACTGCCGGTTACTCTTATGGCATAAATTCCTACACGGCTTTCGCTGTCAACATAAATCAAATTGTTAATAATGGCGTCAATCGCCCACCATACTTCGCCTCCTGCCCTGTCCCTTACGTCAATAGAGTTATTAACGCCTTCGGCAGGGTTGGGGATAATGTAGACAGCAGGCGGGCCGGAAATACCAAGGGTTGGTACACTGTCAAACCTGTTAACACCGTCAGCTACAACACGGCCATGGTCAAGAGCTTGGAAATCTTCATCAGTTGCCAAAGACCAAACAATTTCGCCCAATACGTTTACTTCAAATTCCACATAGTCAACCACAATTTCGCCGTCCATCAAACTTGCAGTTACGGTTGCATCACCTACAATTGGGCCTGCCGTAACAACTGCAGAAAGCATGTTTTCCGCAACAGATGTTACAGTTACTGCATCGTCGTCGGATGTCCATATAACTGTCCTGTCATGGAGTGCCGCAAGAGCGGGAGTAAGCGTAACTGCCAAATTTGCAGAACTGTCTATCATCATGGTTCTGGTTTGCGCGCCTACACGTATAAGCCCATCGGCAATTGGTGTAGGTGTTACATTTACCGCAAAATCTACCGGCGCACCAACGGCAGTGTCACCGGACATTAACTGTGCCGTAACTGTTGCCGTACCAATTCCCGCAGCTGTTACTACAGAACCAAATGTATTGCCTGTCTGAGGTGCAACTGTTGCAACCTCTGTATTACTTGAAGCCCAAACAACTGTGTAACCTGCAGGTAATTGTGAACCTGCCGGGTAACGCGCTACCCACAAGTTTTGGGTTGTACCTTGGACAAGTGTAATTTCATCGGCGGCATTTGGGGTAATGCCCGTTGAAACATAAGGTAGACTTGATATTACAATATTGTCGATGATAAAGGACATTGTATTGTTAGCCCCGGCTG
The DNA here is from genome assembly GCA_009786175.1 of Bacillota bacterium. The sequence goes on from WQTQ01000227.1 coordinate 36,436, forward strand.
ACCCGGCGGCTTGAATCCGAAGATTCCTGTTAGCTAGGGCAGTAAAGTTAATCGGCCAGCTAATAATCATGTTTTGCCCAATGGCATTTGAAGTGTTTGAAGTTGAACCGGCTAAATTTGCCCACGGTGCCGTATGCCCCCTTAGGGCAAGCTGTCCATTTCCTGTTGCAGGAGCAGTCCTGCGTACCGATACGTAAATGTGGTAAGCACCATCCTCTATGGTCATGCCTAATCCATCCGTTAGGGCAGAAAATGCAAATTCCACACCGTGCCAGTCTGCGCTCCTGCCTGTAATTGCAAGAGAAACCAAACCGGAGTCTCCGGGGTTTTCTACGGCTGTAACTGTAACTCCGCCTGCCCGGCTAAGAATGGTTTCCGTGCCAAGCAAGGTTTCACTGCCCGTTTCCAAAGACTGAATGTATTCATCTGTTTGCAGCGACCACAAAACGTTGGGCTGCAGACCGTTTTCATCGTCCGGCGCAGCAGCAATCTGCATAACACCAAAACCTGAAAACATAGAGAATACAAGTGCAAATGCCAAAAACAAACTTACAAACCGTCTAACTCGTAACTTTTTTTGCATAAAATCCTCCCTGTGATTTTATATTTGATTAAATTCACCCCCTGATATCAGGGGGTGAATTTTGTACACTGCTGCAGATTACGGCTGCAAATTAATTGTCAGCAACTCTGTTACGCCTTG
>WQTQ01000228.1 GCA_009786175.1 Bacillota bacterium
GTGGTGTGTTACAAGATTGACCGTATTAGCCGCCGCACGATTGACCTCTTAAATCTCGTTCAGCAGATGGATCAAAAAGGGATTGCGTTTGTGTCCGTCAGCGACAGAGAAATTGATACGAGCAGCCGCACAGGAAAAATTATGATTGCGTTATTGTCTGCCATTGCGGAGTTTGAGCGGGATATTATTGCAGAGCGCATTACCGATAATATGTATGAACTTGCAAAAGAAGGACGTTGGCTTGGCGGTGAAACACCGCTAGGCTACTACTCAAAAAAAGAAAAAATGACCATAGGCGGGCGAAAAACGACGATAAATCACCTTGAACCTGTACCGGATGAACAACGTGCCGTGAAACGGCTGTTTGAGTTGTTCTTACAAAAAGGCTCCTACCATGCTACGTTTACCGCATTGAACACCGAAGGCTTCAAAACAAAAAAAGGCAAGGAATTTACGTCCATTGCCATTAAGAATATCTTGCAAAATCCTGTTTATGCCGTGGCTGATGCCGATATGCGCAGCTATTTCACTTCATTTGATGTTCCGATTTGGGCAGATGAAACCGCATTTGACGGCAAGTGTGGAATAATGGCGTACAACAAAACCGAGCAGACAAAGGAACTCGACACAGATTCACGGGCGTTAGACCCGAACTATGTGCAGAAATCTACCCGTCGCAGCATTGAAGAATGGGTAATTTCTGTGGGAAAACATGAGGGAATCATAAACGGCGCAGATTGGATTCGGGCACAGAGTATTATAGCGACTATTTCCAAAGACCAAGCGGCACGAGCCAACAAGGAATCGTCAAATGCTCTGCTATCGGGGGTTGTGCGTTGCGTGAAGTGTAGCGGCAAAATGTATGTCCGTACCGAAAACGGGCGCAAAAATTCCGATGGCACACTACGTTACAGCTACTACTGCGGAAGCCGCCGTAACAAGGAATGGAATTGTGACAAGCCACCGACTGTTCGCGGGCAAGAACTGGACAACTTCGTGATTGAGCAGATTTGTAAGATTGACACAGGTGATATATTGTATGAAGAACTGCTGAACACACAAAACACTCTATCAACTAAAACTGTGGAAACCGAAAAGGAACATGCAGAACTACGAAAGCGACTAAACCAAATCGAAAGTGACATCAGTGCGCAAATCACCAATCTACGCTCTGCGCCCGAAGCAGTAAAACAAGCGATATACACCGATATTGAAGCATTAAGTAAAGAACGTGACGAAAAGCAAGCCCGGTTGAACGAAATTCAGAGTTCTACCGAATCCCAAGAGAGCCAACTTGCCGACATCGAAAAAGCCAAGCAGACCATACTCGATTTCCCGCGGTTGATAAAGCTGGTTGACTACGAGGGCAAACTGCAACTCCTACGCCGTGTACTCGAATGCGTAATCGTCAAGGGCGACATCGCCCATATTTTTCTCAAAGGAAGCGAAGTGCCTGTAAATTTTACGAAAACGTCTGAAAGGAGTGATGCGCGTCACACGGAAGTACATAGCATTCTCTATGCACCGTGCAGCATACGTAGCCAACCTCACATTTTTATCCGGTTTAAAGGACGCTATGGCTTTTATCAGCCCAATTGTGCCTATGGAAATAAGATCTTCGTTGTCTTTCGCGTGTTGACTGTATTTTTTTGTTACATGGGCAACCAGGCGCAGGTTGCGTTCGATTAGTATATTTCTGGCATCTTCGCTGCCTGCGGCAAATTCTCTTAGGTATTTTTGTTCTTCCTCGGCAGACAGCGGCTTAGGGAAGGAGTTGCCCGCTGTCAAATGTCCAAACAAAAAAAAGCCCTGTAAAATGTGCAAGAGCCCAAAGAGCATCAAAAAACACCTCCCTTGCGCTATCATTTTATGCAAGGGAGGTGTCCTAAGTTACTATTCTTATACAAAATCTGATTCGCTGGTATAAATGGTGTCTTCATCATCAAAATCCAAATCGAAGTCATCATCAAAATCCATGTCGCATTCATCACAACCAAAGTGTTTTTTTAGCCATTGCACTTTTACAATTACCGCAATTACAATTGCAACAATAATAAGCGCGAGAACCAGGCCAAAGATTATGCCTTTTTTGTTGCTTGCTTCAAGCTTTTCTGCCAGTTTCCAGCTGGATAATGTGTTCATTGTACATTTCCCTTTCTGTTTATAGTAGTTTTGTTATCATACTCCGCAAATGCTTTACGCATGATTTGTTTTTCGTCGTGGAATTTTAATAAGTGTTCTGCTTCGTGCCGTTTATAAAAGCCTGCGTCTGCAAAAAATTCTTCCGCTTGGGGCTTACAGTAGTATGAAGTTGTACTCATTAAGTACCAATGCACCGTTTTTGCCAAAAGTTCACCGGTTTCGCCTAACTCGTCCACCTTTGAAGAACGAAAAGAGTATTGTGTACTTCCCAAATATTTAACTATGCGGGCAGACACGCCGCTTTCTTCTTTAACTTCTCGAAGGGCGGCTTTAGTTGTGGTCTCTGTTGGTTCTAAGTTGCCTTTTGGTAATACCCAACCCACATGACGCCCATTCTGATTCTTATACAATAATAATACTTTGTTGCGATAGATAACCACACCGCCGCAACTGACTACGGTGTTTGGGCCTGCTGTATTCATAAAGCACCACATTTACATTTGTTTATTATGTGTGTTTTGTAAACGAAACGCACCGGTAGTTTGTGTGAATGCGTGAAAATTATACATAAAACGCGACAGAGGCAGTGTTCCATTTTTATAAAAGCCCGTGCGCCGGTCGTTGACATTTCCCTCCAAACGTTACCATAGCAGTTGGCTCGAGCCAAGCAACCCCGCGGCACACAAACGGGCTCACTTAGCGCTGCTTCCTTCCGGACCTGACGCGGTTCATGAGTGCTCGTTGCGCGGGACTTGGCCGTCAACACTACTTACTATGGGCAGACTTCACAGGAAAGGAGCCTATGAATCCGGCATCACTCTTGCTATAGCGGATTGCAAGCTACAGGGTGCCGCTACCTCCCCAACTAGCACGGGCATTAATTAGTATAACCAGATGCCGGTAACATGTCAAATAATAATCGCGGCGCGTTTCTCTATTATTCCCCAAGATATGTTGTTAATAAAGCGATTAATGTAAGCGGCTTTGTCTGTTCCGTAGTCCAAAAAGTAAGCGTGTTCGTACATATCCAACACTATTATTGGGTAGGCAGAGGCTATGTTTCCGTCATCGTGGGAATCCAGTAAAATATTTCGGCAGGCGGCTGTCCGCTGTTCGTAAACTAACACGCACCAGCCCCGGGCCGATTTTGCGCAGGCCGTAAAATCTTCTTTCCATTTGTCCACACCGCCAAAGTGGCGGTTCATCAAGTTTTGTATTTTTGTGCCTGCGGGGCCTGCTTCGTTCCCCAAATTTTGAAAATACAACTCGTGCAAAATAACCCCGTTTATCGCGTAGGTTTCGCCTTTTTTCCACCCGCGATAATGGCTTGCTGTGGCGTTGGCCGTATTCCACTCCGGCTGAGTAGTTAAAACCTGTGTTATCTCGTTAGTTTTGTCTATGTATCCTTTGTACATTGTCATATGATCGTCGAAAGCCTTGCGGCTTACAATGCCTGTATTGTACGTGAACTCCCTGGCAGCAATTTCCATGGATAATTTTCTCCTGCAATTTTTATGTATGACGTATTGTATGAGACGGATAGCTGCTTTGTGCGTGTCCTATGTGAATGTACCCCCTGATATCAGGGGGTATAGCCCCGAAGTTACTGTATTGCGGAAAATAATTATTGAAAAACAATAAATAATTGTTGACATTCAAGTTGGTTCGTGATAAATTGTCGTCATCAAAATTGTTGGAGGTAACTTTCATGGGAACAAACCGTTTTCGTCACTATGTAACAAAACTTCTGGTGGATGTCATGTTTTTTGGCGGTATTGTGGTTTGTGCCGCGCTTCCGTTTGCTTTGCCTTGGCTTATGCGGCTAACCGGTGTTTCTATGTATTTTAGGGGCCAGTACACAGTGGTTTTATTAAGTGCCGGTGTTTGCGCCGTTTTCATTATGTACCAGCTAAAGCGGATGTTTAAAACTTTGCTTAGCGGCAACCCCTTTGTTAGCCAAAACGTAGATTGCCTTAGAAAATGTGCGGTGGCCAGTGCGGTAATTGCCTGTATTTTTTTTGTCCGCTTGTTTCTGTGGTTTACAATAGCTGCGTCAATAATTGTGGTAACGTTTTTTATTCTCAGTCTTTTTTGCCTTACGCTAAAGGATTTATTCAAACAGGCGATTATCTATAAAGAAGAAACAGATTGGACGGTGTAAGTATGCCTATTGTCGTAAATTTAGATGTAATGATGGCAAAACGGAAAATCGGCCTTATGGAACTTGCAGAAAAAGTAGATTTAACCCCCGCCAATGTGTCCATTTTAAAGACGGGAAAGGCAAAAGCCATTCGTTTTTCCACCCTGGAAGCTATTTGCACCGTGTTAGAATGCCAGCCCGGCGATATTCTTGAGTTTGTAGAGAAAGAGGAATAATATATGGAGCTGCTCAATTCCGTACAAAAACGCAACTTGCTAATTTATCTGTTTATATCCGTGGTTAGCTTTTTTTATCTTGTTACAGTACCGGACGCAGGTATTGGTGTTGTTGTTTTCATGGTTATTCAAGGCGCATGGCTTTACTGTATTATTCCGCAAAAAAAGTATTTGTTTTTACTGGCACCGGTTTTTATACTGGCGTTAAACTCGTTTATAAGCGCGAACACAATGTGGCGAATCCCTAACCTGTTTGTTGGTGCGATGCTGTACGGCTTAATGGCTGTATGGGTTGTCTATGGTGTTTCGCTAAAAGATACATCCATTGCTGTTTTTATACGTCTTGGCAAAGGGGTTTGCGGTGCGTTTATGCGGGCATCTACCCCGTACATGTGGGGAGCCGAATCAAGATCGGAAAGTTTGCCAATTATACGCCGTGTTTTTATTGGCATTGCCATTTCGATTCCTGTGTTAATATTCTTAGTTGTCATGCTGTCTCGCGCAGATATGATTTTCTTCCGGGTGGTGCAGCGTTTTTTTGACGAATTTCTTTCGGTTTTTAGTACAAACACAATTGCCCGTGTTTGTCTTGGTGTGGTTATTGGCCTGTATTTGTTTGGGACAGTGTATGGAATGCTGGCCGGTAAAGCTGAGAACTCCGGCATTCCGGCAACCCGCCAATTCGTTGGTGACAGCATGATAATAAACATCGTACTGTCTTCTGTTTTGCTTGTATACACGATGTTTGTGGTCATACAATTCCGCTACTTATTTGCCGCGCCGGACAATTTGCCTTACGGGCTTAACTTTGTAACTTATGCGCGCAGGGGATTTTTCGAGCTTTTGGTTTTGACTTTTGTAAATATCGTGTTTATTTTGGTTTCGGTTTGGCTTACAAAAGACCAAACAGGGGCCGGGGCAAAGCTTACTAAAGGCTTGGGTATGTATTTGTGTGCCGTAACGGTGGTTTTGCTGGCGTCGTCTTTTTACCGCATGTGGCTTTACGGTTCCGATGATGGTTTAACCAGAATGCGCTTGCTGGTGTTTGGCTTTTTATTTTTTGAGCTTATTGGGCTGATAATTACCTTTTTTTATATCGCGAAGCCCAAATTTAACATTGTTTTGGTGTATTTTTTTGTGGCGTTAAGCTATTACTTGCTGCTTAACCTTGTACCCATAGACCGGGTTATTGCCCGTGAACAAATTAATCGGTACTTTGCAACCGGGCATGGTGGGATACACTACGCAATTAGTCTGTCACCGGATGCTGCGCCGGAAATTGCAAGGCTGCTGCAAAGCGACAATGCTTGGACGCGCAGTTATGTACAAGCGTATTTTGTTACGCTTGAAGCTGAAAGAGGCAGAGGCTGGCGGCAGTGGAATTTGTCGCTGTCAAAAATTTCTTTACATTAACCGTGTATTGTGATACAATTTTTTAAGTTATGCAGTAACCGCACGACACGGGGTAGTAAGCGGCTTTTGCCCGCCCTGTTCGGCGTGTACTTCCAAATTAAATTATAGGAGGTGTATGTATGTACGCAATTATCGAAACAGGCGGTAAACAGTACAAAGTGAAAGCCGGTGATGTAATCACTGTGGAAAAACTTGGCGCAGATGCCGGTACTTCTTTCACGTTTGACAAAGTTTTAAGCATTCTGGATGGCGAAAATTCCGTTTTTGGCAAGCCAACCGTTAAAGGTGCGACTGTAACTGCTCAAGTTATGGGCGATGGCAAGGCGAAAAAAGTTATCGTTTACAAGTATAAAGCCAAAAAAGGCTTTCACAAGAAAAAAGGCCATCGTCAGCCGTTTACACAAGTAAAAATTGAAGCTGTAAATGCTTAATGATTAAGGCGGCAATTTTTTTCAATAAGCAAGGTTTGGCTGTAGGTTTTACGGTAAAATGCCACGGAAGCCCTATTGTGTGTTCTGCCGTATCTGCATTGGTTATTAATACCGTCAACAGCATACAAAAACTTACACCCGTAACCGACGAAGATTATCATTGCAAGTGGAACGATAGCGGCGGATTTGTAAAATTTGCATTAAAGCGTTCGGGCCTTCGTAACACGGGTGCGGGGCTTTTACTGGACGCACTGGTGTTAGGCCTTAACAGTATCAGCGAACAGTACCCCAATGATATTCAATTAAGCAGTAAACCCATAGTGACTCCATATAGAAAGTGATGTGAAAGCCATGATTATGAATTTATCGTTCTTCGCCAGCAAAAAAGGCGTAGGTTCTTCTAAAAACGGCCGCGACTCCAATTCCAAACGTTTAGGTGCGAAACGCGCAGACGGTCAATTCGTTCTTGCCGGTAATATTTTGTATACCCAAAAAGGTACAAAAATCCACCCGGGTAACAACGTAGGCCGCGGTTCTAACGACAATCTTTTTGCGTTAGTAGACGGTGTCGTTCGTTTCGAGCGTAAAGGCCGTGACAAGAAAAAAGTTTCTGTTTACCCAAGGGTAGCAGAGGCGTAAAATTTAACTGACCCCTATTTTGGGTGTCGTTGTGCATATGCGCGGCGGCACCTTTTTAAAAATTATAAAGGAGTAGTGAAACATGAACACACAAAAACTGATGGACACTGCATTGGAACTTGCCGGCCTAACAAACATGCCCGGTGACTGCGACGTTGTTGTACCCGGTGACAACATTACAAAGGTACTTATGGGTGTAGACATGGACACCGCCGAACTGCTGCTTGCAAAACAGCTTGGCTACGACTGTGTTGTAAGTCACCACCCCAAAAACACCAACACTAAAATGCTGGATGTAATGGACACCCACGTTTTAAGGCTGGAGAAGCTTGGCGTTCCAAGAAACAGGTCACAAAAAGCACTTGGTAAAAGGAAAGACGAGCTAAGCTATATGCAGCATGTTTCTAATTCTCGCCGCAGCGAATCTGCGGCTAAGCTTTTAAACATGCCTTTCGTGTCTTTGCATACCCCGGCAGATATAATTGGCGAAGCCATTGTACAGAAGCATTTGGACGATAAATTCGCGGATAAGCCCGATACAAAATTAGGCGACGTAACCGCTGCGTTAGAAGAAATTGGCGAATACAAAAACTCTGCAAGGAAGCCTGTAATTCGCGTTGGGTCAAAAGACAGTTATGCAGGCAAAATTTATGTATTAATGTCCGGTTTCACAGGCCCGGGTTCAGACGTGTTAAAGCAATACTTTGAAGGCGGCGTTGGCACATTAGTATTAATGCATATCCCTGAAAAAGACGTAAAAGCATTGAAAGAACATGCCTATGGCAACGTTATTGTTGCAGGTCACATGTCCAGCGATTCCCTTGGGATGAACAAAATCGCCGACAAGTGGAGAGAGATGGGCGTAGTAGTTACCATGATGTCCGGTGTGGTGGATGCTTAAAAAACTATTTTCGAAAGGAAAAAATACGTGAGCAGCGAAATAAATGAAATTTTCGATCTTATTAAGCAAGAAGAGCGCAGACAACGGACAGGCTTTGAATTAATCCCAAGCGAAAACTACGTTTCGCGGGCGGTACTGGATGCCACGGGTTCGATATTTGCCAATAAATATTGCGAGGGGTATCCGTCCTTTAAAGGATTAACATCATGGAGTAACGAGCGTATTATGGAGGAAGTTTTGCCTCACAGACGGTATTACGGCGGACAAACGAATACAGACCGTGTAGAGCGGCTGGCAATTAAATGGGCCCGTGAAATGTTTGGCGCGGATCATGCCAATGTACAGCCCCACTCCGGTGCGCAAGCCAACATGGCCGTATACAATGCCTGGTGCGAACCGGGCGATACCATCCTTGGTATGGATTTGGGGCATGGCGGGCACCTGACACACGGCGCACCGGTTACGCAGGCTGCAAATGTGTATAAATTTGTACGTTATGGGCAAAAGGATATTGCCACAGGCGAAATTGATTATGACGAGTTGGAGCGCGTGGCCATTGCGGAGAAAGCAAAAATTTTGCTGGTAGGTTACTCTGCCTATTCTCGCATACCGGATTTTGGGCGTATGGCCCAAATTGGCAATAAAGTGGGCGCGTTACTGATGGCCGATATGGCCCATGTGGCAGGTCTGATTGTTGGCGGCGTTCACCCAAACCCGTTTGATTATGGTTTTCATGTAATTACCACCACCACCCACAAGACACTGCGTGGGCCTAGGGGCGGCTTAATATTAAGCAAGGGCAAGGTTAGTACCCCCCTTAAAAAGCCGGAGAAAACCCTGGAGAATATCCCTACATTAATTGACCGCTCGGTATTTCCGGGGACGCAAGGCGGGCCGCTTATGCATGTTATTGCAGCCAAAGCAGTGGCGTTTAAAGAAGCATTGCAGCCCGAATTTAAAGAACATGCTAAACAAGTTGTGAAAAACGCCAAGAGACTTGCGGATGAAATGCAAAAGTTAGGCTTCATTTTAATAGCGGGTGGCACTGATAATCACTTGATACTTTCAGATGTAAAGCGGAGCTTTGACGTAGACGGTAAAGAAGCGGAAATTGCCATTGATGAAATAGGGCTGAGCCTTAACAAAAATGCCATTCCCGATGACCCGCTACCGCCCTTTAGCCCAAGCGGGATACGTTTAGGCACCCCGGCAATTACAACCAGAGGGTTGAAAGAAGAGCATATGCCCCAAATTGCCAGATGGGTTTACGAGGCAATTATAGGGCGCAATAATAAAGAGCGGTTGGAAGAATTGCGCACCGAAGTAGAAGCCTTCGCGCTAAAATTCCCACTGCCAAGTGATTTGCAGCAATAATTTTATCCTAAAGCGGCTTCCAGCTTATTTAGGTCGTTTAAGGGGAATAACCGCAGAAGTTCCTTATACTGTGTTTGTGTAAGGTCTTCTGCATCTACATATATTTGAATTTTTGTATCTGTATCTGCGTTTTTGAATCTGTTTTTTAAAGCTTCAAATGCTGTCAGTTCCATTTTTACTTTCCTTTCTTGAATGCTAAAAGTCCTTTTCGTATTTCGTATAGGCCCATGGCCAGCAGGAATATGGCAAACCCTTTGCGCAAGCAGTTGGCGTTAATTTTTATGGCAATAAGCGCGCCGGGCAGTGCGCCCAACAGCCCCCACAATATCAGCGGCAGCAATCCGTTCCTTTCTATGCTGCCGCTTTTTTTGTGGATGCGTACCGCAAGCACAGCTGTTGGGATAAAGTACAGTAAGTTAATATGCTGGGCATTCTGCTGTGTCATTCCAAAAATAATGATAAGGGTGGGTATCAGTATCGCGCCGCCGCCAATGCCCATGCCGCTTATTATGCCCGAGATAAAACCAACGAGTATAAACCAAATCATGCTATGAAAATCATCCTAATTGCACCGGTGGCAAGGAATAAGCCAAATAAAATATTCAGCCACATACCGGCCAGTTTGCTAAGCAATTTAGCACCTGCAACCCCTCCTGCAATACCTCCGGCAGATACCCACAACACTGCGCCCCAGTCTACATCTACGCCCCATGTGTATACCACGGCACTTATAGCAGACAGGGGCAGGATTACAGCTACAGTTGTAGCGTGAGCTTTGTGTGTTTCGTATTTCGCGAATTTTTCCAACGCGGGGACAAGCAGCGAGCCGCCGCCCGCCCCAAACAGTCCGTTAATAAAACCTATTACTATGCCAATTGTCCATGTTTTCGATTTTTTCATCCCCTAGGAAATTTTTTTGTATAAGGCGCGCTTTATTTTAGAATATCCATATTTTATGCTAATATGCAAAATCCGATAAAGGCATATTATTAAGAAAATGGCAGAAGATATGTACATATGAAAATTTTGAGGAGATATGTTATGAAACCAATCAGCGAAGCAGACCGGACAAATCCGTTTTCTAAGCAACAAGGGCTCAATTACCCGTATAACATGGGGTTTTTAAATCAGGAAAATGAATGCAGCAGCAATTGCGAAAGCAATTCACCGCCCCACCAGCCGGAAGCAACCATTGTAACCCCAAAAACCGATAACCCGCGGGGCGTGATTCAATTTTTAACTATTATTGGCCAGATAGAAGGCCATGTTCTTTTGCCGCCAACAAATAAGGCCACCAAGTATGAGCATGTAATCCCACAATTGGTGGCCTGTGCCGAAAACCCGCAAATTGACGGGTTATTAATATTGTTAAACACAATGGGCGGTGACGTTGAGGCCGGGCTTGCGTTGGCAGAACTTATCGCCCACTTGGGCAAGCCTACGGTGTCACTTGTGCTTGGGGGCGGGCATTCTATTGGGGTACCGCTTGCGGTTTCCGCCAAGTATTCATACATTGCGCCGTCGGCCACAATGACCCTTCATCCGGTGCGCATAAACGGTACAATTGTAGGCGCGCCGCAAACTTATGAATATTTCAACAAAACCCAGGACAGAGTACAGGATTTTATTATCGAGCATTCCCAAATTAGCCGAAAGCGGCTTGTATCACTGATGATGGACACCAACTCTATGGCGCAGGATGTAGGCACAATTTTAATAGGCGAAGAAGCTGTAGACGAGGGCATAATAGACGCTGTTGGCGGGCTGAACGATGCTATGGAGAAGCTGTATCAATTTATCAAGGGTTGAAGGTAACATTTTTATGGCGCACATCTACGCTGCCGTGGAGGATGATAGGGTCGTTGCAATCAAGGCCATCGCACAAGGCGTGTATTGTGATGTCGATACGTCTGCCTTCGATATATTCCATGTAAATTGACTTGATGCCCCGAGCAAACTCGTTGTTGCCAAACAACAGCATTTGAAAACGCTCACTGGCAGGCGAGGTTATGAAGTCGAAGCTAAGTTCACGATTACGGTGAGAAGTGTACCTTCCCCAATACATGAAGGTTAAAACATTGTTACTGTCCGTTTGTATAATTATGTTTTCCTCGATTTGCATATTTGCAATCATAACATCCATTGCACCCCGCGCATTTTCAAAGGCACTTTGATGATGCACCAAATGATGAGATGCACGTGACGTATGATGCCACAACTGATACACCCCGGCGAGTATACATGTCAAAAGGCCCAGGGCGATTACCAACTCCAGTAATGTGAAGCCTTTTGCGCGTTTGTTCATATTAATATACCTGGGTAAGCTTTTGGGAGACAGCCCCGGGTCCGGCAGAAAGTTGGTAGAACAAGTCTTCAATTTTCTCTCCAAGGCCAACTTCGTAAAGGTTAACCCCAAAAGTTTCCGCATTGGACAGGATTGGGTGTAAGTCCGCCTTTTCACCAAACTTCAACCGGTCCAAAACTTGGATCGGTTGTGGCAGCAGCGGATCTGGGCTAAGCTCCATTGGTGCGCCTGTATCGTCCAGGCCCATGCGGTAACGGAGCCACAATGCTGCAAATAGCGGAACAGCCTCCAAGTTTGCGGTTGGTATGCCTTTCTCTTTGCGGGCTTTCATTGCCACACCAAAACGTACAGGGATTTTTTGTGATGTATCGCAAGCAATTCTTTCCGGTGTGTCGGGGATGTAAGGGTTGGGGAAGCGTTCCGTCAGTACCACGTTTAAAAAATCCGCCGGGTCGATAATACCCGGGTGGGCTACCGTTGGAAGAGCTTCACCGGCGGCCTGGCTTAGCAGTTTTACCAGCCGCTCATCTTTCATACAAGCGGAGATTGTCGGTAATTTAAGCAATGGCCCGGCCACCCCAAGAATGGTGTGTAACGGGTTTAGGCAGGCGCAAACTTTCATTTGATCCATTTTTCGCACGGTTTCTTTGTCTGTCATGTACACGCCGCTTTTTTCAAAGGGCGGGCGGCCCCCCGGGAAATTATCTTCCAGTACAAGATACTGGGCAGACTCTGCGTTTACAAAGGATGCCACAAATGTGTTTTTGGGCGTTTTGTGAATTTCTGTGTCTTCATAACCATCTGCGGCCAGTAGTTTCGCTATATCTTCCGACGGGCGGGGGGTTATTTTATCAATCATCGTCCATGGATATGCCATGGTCTTTACATAGTCTATAAATTCTACGGGAACATGGCCGTTTTTATGCCACACTTTGGCAATGGTGGCCATCGCTTTTTCCACTTGAGTGCCGTTTTCCGCAAAGTTGTCCAGGCTTACCAAGGCGATAGGGCCGCCGCTGGCCTGAAAGCGGCTAAGCAAGCCTGCCGCTGTTTGCTCCATTGTTGTAACGGCTTTGTCCGGGCTTTCGCATACCTTTGCAGGGTCAACTTTGTAGCCGTTTTCTGTAATTGTAAAGCTTATCATCTGTAAACTTGGCTTTGCTATTACATCCCGTACAGCGTCAAGGTTGCAGCTAAACGCATCCGCAATACTTGCGATTACACGCTTGTCTACATTGCCGTTGGCATATAGGGTTACGCCCAGTGTCAAGTTATTGTATGGTGTGAATGACAGCGGAATAATTGCGTCGTCAAAAGCTTCGTATGCGATTATTCCTGTATCTGTTAAACCTTCGTCCAGCAGGTTTTGCTGTATGCCGCCTATCATTATGCGAAAAATATTGCCCGCGCCCATGTGCAGCCAAGTTGGGGCGGCTTTTGTCCGCTCTGCCATTTTGTGTACATCAAATTTTGGTAGTGTGTAATTTTCGGGAAATGAACTGAGGTTTTGTAAGTTTAATTTCATTGTTGTTTCTCCTATCTTTTATTGATTTAGCAAAATAATGGAATTACACTTTTACCTTTCTCATATTCAGCAATGTTAGTCCATAAAAAATTGCTGCGGAAACAATTAACATTGCAATACTAAACAGCGCGGTAACTTCGAAATTTCCAAAGTAGAGCGCGACCCCCATAAGCTCTCTAAATTCCTCCACGTAGTTTGTCGGGATGCCATAAAATGATGTCTGTATCGAAGTTCTCATCAATACTTGGCGCAGCAAAGCTGCCCCATGAGATGGGGGGAACAGTTTCATCACAGTTTGTACACTGTTGGGCAACTCCCCAATAGGTAAATAAATACCAAGTAAGAAGCCTATCAGCGTACCAACAATTGAGCTTGCGGTACTAAAGGCGTTGCGGGTTGTTATAGAGGTTATGATGAAGCATACCATAGCCGTATTTGAAAAGCTTATGAGCAATACTAAGCCCAGTGTTTTTAGGTATTGAAATATTGTCAGCGGTGTGCCGCCAAGTATTGCGGAATAAATCGTAAGGGGAATAAACAGAGTCAAAGTCATTATAACCCCAATGCAAAATGCATTTAGAATATATCCGCCTGTAATGTGCCACCTTTTTACCGGGGAAGCATAGAAGCCTTTATATATTTTCTTTGTTCTGTCATCTATCATTACGCCAAGTGCGCCCATTGATGTTGTTATGGTGGCAACCGTAAGCTTACCGGCAGTAAGCCAGTTGTGTCTTAGCACGTAATATTCCGGCAATGACCTTATTTCGGTATTTCCCCACACATTTCCCAGGAAAACAATGTAAAGGATAAGAATAATAACTATCGCAAGCAGCGAAAACGATAAATTTCTCTTGTCACGAAAATATAATTTCATGTTCCGCTTCAATAAAACTTTCATCGTATACCCCTCCCGGTTATGCCAATGAACGCATCATCCATCGAGCCCTGTATTACCCTGAAGCTTGCCACATATTGCTTGCAATTTTCTAAAATGGACAGTGATGCCAGTGTATTAGGTAAACTAATCATAACTTCACTGCCGACACAGGTATACTCTGTACCCATTGCAGCAAGCTGGCTTAAAAGCTGCTCTTCATCATTTGGGGTAATACATAATTTGTCCGATGCAAACTGGGTACGTAGTTCGGCAGGGGTACCTTTTGCGGCTATTTTCCCGCGATCGATAACAATAATGTAATCAGATTCAGCGGCTTCTTCCATGTAGTGAGTGGTTAGGAAAATTGTCATCCCGGATTGCTGTAATTTTTTTAGTATTTCCCATATGACCAGTCTTGTCTGAGGGTCCAGACCGGTGGTTGGTTCGTCCAGAAAAAGGATTTTGGGGGTATGGAGTAAAGCCACGGCAATATCTGTCCTGCGCCGCTGGCCGCCGGATAACTTGCCGTAGGGGCGGCTTACAAGCTCATCTATTTCAAGCAACTCGATTATTTGGTTTACTTTCCATCGTATGGCGGATTTGTTTTTAATGTAAAGCCCTGCCCGAATCAGCAAATTTTCACGTACGGTCAGCAGGTCGTCTAACAGGCTTTCCTGAAAAACTACGCCAATTTTCCGCCGGATAGACTCCGAGTCTTTACGCAAATCGCAGCCGTCTATCGTTATACTTCCCCTGTTGTAGTCCAACAGGGTGCATAGGGTGTCGATGGTGGTAGATTTGCCCGCGCCGTTTGGCCCCAGAAACGAAAACAACATGCCTTCTTCTACATAGAAGCTTATATCATTAACGGCCCTAACGTTTCCATATCTTTTTATGAAATTTTTGACTTCGATGATTTTTTTCATATTACTCCATCCTTAATGGATTATTTTTTGCCCCGTTCCAATGCCTCCCAAATACCCTGTAAATATGTTGCGCCAAGTGCGCGGTCGTACAACCCGTACCCAGGGCGGCCTTTTTTTGTTGTTTCGTCCCAAATCATGCGGCCATGGTCCGGGCGCATACAGCCGTTAAAGCCTACATCGTGGAAGGCTTTCATTATGGCGTACATATCCAGTGAGCCCATGGATGATAAATGGGCAGACTCGTAAAAGTCTGTATCGTTTTCGAAGCGCAAGTTTCTTACATGGGCAAAATGAATACGCCCTTCGCCGCCAAACTCGCGTACCATGGCGGGGATGTCGTTGTCTTTGCGGGCACCAAGGGAGCCTGTGCAAAGAGTGATGCCGTTGTACTTACTTGGGTTAAGGTCTAAGTACTTGCGGATATTGTCGCGGCTGATAATCAGTTTTGGCAAACCGAAAATAGGCTGCGGCGGGTCGTCCGGGTGAACACCCATATAAATATCCAGATGTTCTGCATGGGGAATTATCGCATCAAGGAAGTACTTCATGTTTGCGTAGAATGTATCTGTTGTCATGCCTTCGTAGGCCGCAAGTGCCTCGTTGATTTTTTTCATGCGTTCCGGTTCCCAGCCGGGCATTTCGTAAGCGTCAGAGTCTTTTGCGTACCTTGCTGCAAGTTCCTCCGGGGTAATTCCTGCCATGTCTGCGGCTTCATAGCGCATGGTGTTAGAGCCGTCCGGCAGGTTATAATATAAATTGCTGCGGGCCCAATCAAGTACGGGCATCATATTGTAGCAGATACATTTAATGCCGTATTTCGCAAGCCGTTCCATTGTAATAATGTAGTTTTCGATTTTTTCGTCACGACCGGGCGCACCCAGTTTTATGTCCTCGTGAATATTAACACTTTCGATTACTTCAACTTCCAGCCCTGCGGCAGAAATTTGCTCTTTCATGGCCTTGATGCGCTCTTCCGGCCATGCTTCACCGGCGGGCATATCTAAAAGGCTGGTGACAACCCCGTACATGCCGGGAATTTGTCTGATTTCACGTAAACTGATTGGGTCTTGTCCTTCCCCAAACCATCTGAATGTCATTTTCATGGAAAATTCTCCTATCTGAATTGGATGACCACATTATACAGTGATAATGCCGGAATGGAAAGATAAAAAAAAGGCTGTCTCGTTGGCATGAAAACGAGTTCGTTTTCTTGCTTTAC
Source organism: Bacillota bacterium (assembly GCA_009786175.1). Next base: position 16,132 of record WQTQ01000228.1, read on the forward strand.
GAGACAGTCCTAAATTTTAATGCATTTTTTAATTTGATAACCCACCTTCAAAGGTGTAGACTTCGCCGTTTTCCGGGTTGGTGCCGTCTGCCAGGCAATAGAAGCCGTCTTTGCCAAAGCGTTTTGCGGTGTCGAAATATTCCTCGTCCAGGCAAATATTAACTACTTTTAGGCCGATAATGTAAACCGGCGACTTGCCCGGCAACAATTCCTGCTCCCATAAATACTCGCACTCTACGTTCATGAAGCATTCCTTTATGCGCGGCGCGTTTACTTTCAAGGCTTTTTCTGCCGTCAAGCCCGCAGCGGTTATTTCGTCTGTGTCAAAGCCGTTGTTTTCTATCGTGTTGAAGCATTTGTCCTTTAAACCGGGGGAAAACAGATTTACAACGCAGCAGCCAGTTTCCTTCAATGACTCATAGGCATGATGCCCCTTATGAACCCAGCCCAGTGTGCAAACCATTTCTCCGTTTGTGCCGGCAAAAGTTATGTTTCCTTGCAAGCAGGCGTTCTCTTTACCGTTAGATTTCCACCCGGTTACAAGCGCAATCGGGCTTGGAACGCATAACAGTTCGTTAAACCAAGACCCTTCAACGGATACAAATGCGCCGGGCCATCTCTCTTTTAAGGTTTCCGGCTTTTCGTAAAAATTTTTCTTCATACCAAATCATCTCCATTAATTTGTTGTTGCACAATTATAGCAAGCAAAACAGGGCAGCAGTATGTCTGGTTTGAAAACTCTTTTTACGTCCCGCAGAATGTTTTGTAGCAATTGGGTGTGTAAGCCGGTGGTTTTGCGTATTCGTCCTGAGCTTGGTTGTATGCGTAAGGGCTTTTTAGTGCGTGAAGCAGGCGGTGCGTTACTGCCAGGTCACCGTTTTCTGCGGCGGATAAGGCTTCTTCTACTCGGTGATTTCTTGGGATAATTGCCGGGTTGTGCTGCATCATGATGTTTGTGACTTCGTCTTTTGTGTATAACTGACGTGCCAGTCTTGCTTGCCAATGATCGTGCCATTTACGGAATTGCGGCAAAGCAAATACACCTTCGTTTGTTTCGCCTAAAGCTAACCCGCGGAAAGTATTTGTATAGTCCGCTTTATGGTGTTGCATTTGTTGCAGCAAATCTGTAATTAACCCTTCGTCTTCCGCGTCTTCGTTAACAAGCCCCAGCTTTGCCCGCATACCCGTAAGCCAGTTAGCGTGGTACATATTCCAGAAATTCTTTACTTCCGCCGTACCAATTTTTATTGCTTCATTTTCATCGTGATGCAAAAGCGGCAGCAGTGTTTCAGCGAAACGCGTCAGATTCCACGTAGCCATTTTCGGTTGATTCTTGTAGGCATATCGCCCTTCTGTATCAATAGAACTGAAAACAGTACCGGGGTTGTAAATATCCATAAATGCGCAGGGGCCGTAATCAATTGTTTCGCCGCATATTGCCATGTTGTCTGTGTTCATTACACCGTGGATAAAGCCAATTAGCTGCCACATGGCAATTAAATGTGCCTGCCGTTTCACTACTTCATGCAGGAAACTTCCATATGTTTCTGTGTGCGGATAGTGCCGTGCCATTGTGTAGTCTGCCAAAGCGCGCACATCCTCGGCGGCACCAAAATGGGAGGCATATTCAAATGTGCCGACGCGGATATGACTTGCGGCAACACGTGTTAATATTGCCCCGGACAGTTCTTTTTCCCGGTGGACAGTTTCCCCAGTTGAAACAACTGCCAGGCTTCTGGTTGTGGGAATGCCAAGGGCGTGCATCGCTTCGCTTATGATGTACTCCCGCAGCATGGGTCCCAGGGCCGCACGTCCGTCACCGCCACGGGAGTAGGGCGTCCGCCCGGACCCTTTTAGCTGAATATCAAACCGTTGGCCATGTTGGTTTACCTGTTCCCCCACAAGAATTGCCCGCCCGTCGCCCAACATACTAAGGAAGCCAAATTGGTGGCCCATGTATGCCTGTGCAAGCGGCTGTGCGCCTTCCGGGCTGTGGTTGCCTGCAAGGGTTTGCAGGTGGAAAGGGGCGTCTAAATAGTCTGCAAGGTCTTGGTTGAAAATTACAAGTTTAGGTTGGCGGACAGGGGTTGGAGATTGCTTGGTGTAGAACATTGGGGGGAGTTTGGCATAGGTGTTATCAAAATTCCATTTGTGTTTTGTCATTGGGCGCACGCTCCTTGGGGGTAGTAATTTACCCCCTGATATCAGGGGGTAAAATGACGAATATATAGTAAACTGCGAACGGATAGAAATGCCGTTTGCTATAGTATTTGCGGGAGGTGGGGTTTTTATGCCGGTTTATTACATAATTCCAACCGCCTTATGGAATCCTAACCCGTGAGGTGATTTTCATGCTTGAGGTTTTACTGCGCGTTGTCATGGGCTTTGCCATTCTCTTGCTTTTGGTGCGCATCATTGGCAACAAGCAATTGGGCCAGCTAAATGTGTTTACCTACATTTCCGGCATAGTAATAGGCAGCATGGTGGCTGACATTATTTTGCACAGTGACATAAAATTCTGGCGGTCTATGCATGGGGTGGCCCTTTGGGTAGCCCTTGCCATTTGTGTGGAATTTGCGTCGCTAAAAAGTGTAAAAGCCAGAGAAATGCTGGACGGCCAGCCGATTATCCTTATAAAAAAAGGTAAAATTCAGTTCCCCGCGTTAAAAAAAGAGCGGTTAAACATTGACGATTTAACCATGATGCTTAGGACCAACAGCGTGTTTTCTGTGGCGGACGTAGATTATGCCATTTTGGAGCCCAACGGGGATTTGAGTGTTCTAAAGAAGCAGGAGATTACCCCAAGACAGCAAAAGTATATCCCCACAACTATCATAATTGAAGGGAAAATAATTGCGAAAAACCTAAAGGAGCTGAATTTATCGGATAGTTGGCTGGATAACGCCCTAAATCGGTTGAACATCTTAGACAAGACTGATATTATGTATGCGGAAATTCTAGAAGACGGACAATTACATGTTCAGAAGATGTAGGGGGCAATAGGAGGGCAATTATGAAATTGTTATTTATTGGGGGCACAGGCCGAATTAGTGCGGCAATAACTGAACTTTGCGTGGAAATGGGGCACCAGGTTTACCTGCTGAATCGCGGTGTTCGCGGTGTTGTTGACGGAACAGTGCATTTGCAAGGTGATATAAATGACGAAGCTAATGTAGCATCGCTTATAAAAAATCACACTTTTGATGCGGTGGCAAATTTTATAAATTACACCCCGGGCCAAGTAGAGCGTGACATCCGCCTGTTTGCGGGGTGTACCGGACAATATGTATTTATCAGCAGCACGGCGGCATACCAAAAGCCCTTTTCCCATTACAAAATTACAGAAAGTACGCCCTTGGCTAACCCTTACTGGCAGTACGCCCGGGATAAAATCGCCTGCGAAAATGTACTGATGGAAGAATACCGTACCAGCGGTTTTCCTATTACCATCGTCCGCCCAAGCCATACTTATGACAGAAATGTAGTACCTGTAAGCGTTTACGGGGCTAATGGCCAATGGCAGGTGCTAAAGCGGATGCTGGAAGGCAAGCCCGTGCTGGTACACGGTGACGGCCTGTCCCTGTGGACAGTGACCCATTCTGACGATTTTGCCAAGGGGTTTGTCGGGTTGCTTGACAATATTCATGCAATTGGTGAAGCGGTTCACATCACATCGGACGAAAGCCTTACATGGAACCAGATTTACGCCTTAATCGGTAATGCCTTGGGCGTAGAGCCAAAAATTTATCATGTTGCGTCCGATATGTTAATTGCCATGAACCCCGGGTACGGAGGAAACTTGTGGGGCGATAAAGCATACTCTGTTGTGTTTGATAACAGCAAAATAAAGCGGCTTGTGCCGGATTTTTGCGCCACAATCCGTTTTGACATGGGCGTAAAGTGGTCTGTGCAAAATTATTTGAGCAAACCGGAAATGCAGAAAGACGACCCGGAGTTTGATAGGTTTACGGATAGGGTTGTGCAGGTTTGTGAGAATGCTAAGGCGCAGTTTTTGTCTTTATAGTAGCTTGCGGATGCGTAATGACGAAAGCTTACAGCGAAATAATGGAGGCTTTATATCTTGATGTAGCGTTAATGCCTGATGGGAGTATTCTAGTTCTTGATGAAGATGAGTTGATAAATGCGTTTAACAATGGAATTGTAAGCCAACAGGATTATGACACGGCGCAAGGAACTGTTAAGAAACTAATTGACGAAAAAATAATAGATGTATCAAACATGGAAGCACTCTGCTCAAGATTGCAATTATTATTTGCAGAGTCGTTCGGTAAAGTATAATACAATGGTAACTGCAACAAACACATCGAAAGGAAGCCGCCGGAAAGAAATATCGAGATGTTGTAATGGACAATGTAAACATTGAAGAAATTATGCTTACGCTGGCACTATAGAAATTTATGAATTTTTGATGTTCTTTGTAACATTCGTTTTTCCACCGATAATTTTGCAGTGTTTGACCAGCAGGTCTTATTTAAAATGGGAGCAGTACATGATTGCCGTACCCGTAACCAGAAAAGACGCTGTAAACCTAAAATATCTGGCATTTGCTTTTGTTATTATACTTGGGGTTTTACTTCGGGGAGTGGCTGTTACAATAAGTGCTGCTTTACATGAAAATGTACAGGTCCATTTTTCGCTATGGACGAAGATTATGTACTTATCAACTGTGACATTGCCGTTGATTACAGCCGGCTTGTATTTTCCGTTGTCCTGTACAAAAGCAGGCAGCGATAGGAAAGGTATACTTTTGGGCATATGCGTACTTATCGCGTTTTTAGTTTTCCTGCATTTGGGCACCATGGTAAGAAACACATGGAATGACAGATAGGGGAAATTCCTGTTCGTGGTTTGATTCAATTAACTTTTATCTTTGTGTCGGTGGTTTTGTATGTTATTTCTTACTTTGTTACCCGTAAAACGTGCGGTAAGGTGGATTTGTAATGTTCCGGTAGTTGTTATTGACTATCTTGTTAACTAAGAAAACGATATTTCTCTATAGCGACTATCGATCATCGCCGTGGTTTTCGGCGATTAGCGATTCGGAGCATTAGGGAAATATCGTTTTCGGGTTAACGAAATAGCCTTCAATTTACTTCTTCAAATTTCTATCAATCAACGCAATTCGCTGCTATTGACAGGCTGCAATCGTTTAACAATATCTATAAAAGTGGTGGCAATGCATGGTAAAAATATAATGCCACAGCATTACAAGTCAGAATGCGTATGTTGCCGGTTGAAAAGGCACTTCCTGCCGTATGGTCTTTCGTAGAAAATGCGATTGCTGATAGTGTAGAAAAAGGATGGGTACAGCCATAGATTTATCCACACAGTACGCAAATCAACGTGGATACGCCCGCAATTACTATTCATAAAAATATCCAACAGGCATAAAGTAAAGCGGCACTTCATCTTCCGGCAAGTTAAATATTTCTGCCATCCTGTCATCAAAAAACGCGGCAATTACAACTGTGCCAAGGCCCAACGCCTCTGCTTGCAAATGAACATTTTGGGCGGAATGGCCCACTTCCATGTATACATAACGTACACCGCGCTCGCCGTAAAAATCCGTAGTGCGGGAAAATACCGCGCTGTAAAACAACAGTATCGGCGCGGCGGCGGCCCAGGTTTGACCTACTGCGGCTTCGCCTACATCATCTCTTACATCACCACTTAGCACTTGCACAAGAGTGTGACTTTCCGGGATGTACCTATACACGCCCGGCTCTATCCCTTCCACATTTCCCACTGCCACGTAAATTTCCAGGGGGAAGGTGGCACCGGCAGAAGGTGTAGTACGCAGGCCGCCTCGTAGCCGCGCTTGTGGAAGCGGATACGTGATACCGTAGGCGGCCCACAAAATTTGCGATAATTGTTCGGTTGTAATTGCCCTGTCCTGGAAATTTCTGCGGGAGCGGCGGGTTGCCAAGGCCATTTCCACACTCATTTCGCCATCGGTGGAGTACGGCGGCAGAATATAGACTATGGGCGAATTTTCTAACCGGGTTAATTCGTCTATAATTTCATTTGCAGGTTCTTCTGCCGGTGCTTCATAGGCACCGTTGCAGGCGGTAAACGCTGCCATTAGAATCAACAAAAGTAACGCGATTGCCAATGTTTTTTTCGCTTTCATAACTCTGCCTCCTTCACCCATTAAGACATGCAATGCATATGGTTTTCTATCTAAACACCGGCCCGTACGCGGCGCAAGCCATGTAATCCTGCCCTTCTTTATCCATGCCAAAGGCGTTCCATGCAGCCGGGCGGAAAATATCCTCTTCCGGTAAGTTGTGCATGGAAACAGGAATGCGCAGCATAGAGCATAGGGTAATTATGTCCGCGCCAATATGGCCGTAGCTTATGGCCCCATGGTTGGCACCCCAGTTATTCATTACATCGTAGGCAGATTTGAACGGGAATTTATCACTTACCCGGGGCGCAAACCATGTACACGGCCAGGTGTAGTCCGTGCGCTTCCAAAGGGCGTCGGAAACCTCTGCCGGGAGTTTCACGGTGTAGCCTTCTACCAGTTGCATAACAGGGCCAAGGCCTTTTACCAGGTTGATGCGCATCATTGTAACCGGCATCTCGTACTCGGTTAGGAACCGCGAAGAATATCCGCCGCCGCGGAAATATCCGTTGTCCGCCGGGCACCATTCCGTGGCCGCAAGTATTGCTTCCTGGTCTGCCTGGGTAATTTCGTACCATGGTTTTATCATGCCGCCTGCTGCACCGCTGCCGTCCATGCACGCCGCGCCGGAGTTAATCAGGTGGATAAGGCCGTCGGATTCTTTTACTTTGCCGCCAACATCAAAGCCGGTGGCTTTTTTGATTGCGTCCGGGCTCCAATAGGTGCGTACGTCCGCAAAAATTTGCGCTGTGTTGGTAAGCAGCTTGCCGAACAGCATACTTACGGCGTTAAGCACATCGTTTTCCGTAGCCAAAATGTACGGTTCCCGTGGGCCGTTATGGTCGAAGGATGTGTTAAGCAGGCTTTCCGCAAAGTCGCCGTTGGGGTAGAAATCTGTCCACTGACGCTGCCCTTGGAAGCCCGCGGCAATGGCGTTGTGGCCAAGAGCTTCTTCTTCACAGCCTTTTGGCAGGTTTGGGTTGCCGTTCATCAAGTCTTTGATGACGCACATCATTTTGATGCAGAATTCCCAGTCCGCATCTTTTTGCTCCCGTGTCTTTTGTACGTGTTCCGGGTTTTTGTCAAAGCCCTCTTTGCAGTGTTTTTTTGTCCAGGCAAGGGCCTTTTCGTATTCCGTCTTATCGTAAATTTCTTCTGTCATGCGGCGGATAAGCTCTGTTTCGTCAACAGATTCCACACGCATTCCCAGGTATTCTTCCATAAACGCAGAATCAATAATGCTGCCACCAATGCCCATACATATGGACCCAATTTGCAGGTAGGATTTACCCCGCATAGTAGCCGCCGCAACTGCCGCCCGGCCAAAGCGCAGCAGCTTTTCCACTACATCCGCAGGGATGTCTGTGGCGTCGGGTTCTTGCACGTCGCGGCCATAAATACCGAAGGCCGGGAAGCCTTTCTGCGCATGGCTTGCCAGTACGGACGCCAGGTATACCGCGCCCGGCCGCTGGGTTCCGTTAAAACCCCACACGCCTTTTATAGATAGCCGGTCTTGGTCCATAGTTTCGGACCCGTAGCACCAGCAAGGCGTAACCGTTAGGGTTATGTCTACCCCGGCCTTGCGGAATTTGTCCGCGCAGGCGGCGGCTTCCGGCACGCGGCCAATTGTGGTATCTGCGATAATTACCTTTACGGTTTGGCCGTTGCTGTAACGCAAGTTATCTTCAAATAATTTTGCGGCGGCTTTTGCCATGTTCATTGTCTGCTCTTCCAGCGAGCCGCGCACGTCTAATATACCGCGGCGTGCGTCAATTGTTGGGCGAATGCCTATTACCGGGTAGTTGCCGATTAGTCTGTTTGGTTGCATTGAAATTCTCCTTTATATTTGATTTGGTTTGTTTAGGTCATGATTTAGACGATACAGTATTATTGCGAAAATTGATGCACTTATGATAACTAATTGTGCACCGGTTGGAGGTCTCCCACACAATTGAAATATTCCCTCGCCGAATACTTTATGGCAGAAACTGATAAAATTCATGATCGAAGTTAAAATTCCGATTTCCATCCATTCCATGTAAGCAGCGATTATACTGAAAACAGAAAGAAGCCATACATTACGTAGTTTACCTTGTTCATCTACCTGCGCATTTTCTTTTAATAGTTTGCGCATATCTCCAATAACACGGATAAATGCCGCCAGAAAAATCACTTTTATGATAGAGTTTCTAAAATAGAAAGAGAAAGAAAAGATATCGTGCAAGTTCATTGTGTCGTGCTGGATGTACGATGTATTATTTATTGATATGGGTATGCTAATAACATAAAATACCAGAAAAATAATTGTCCACATCCAAAAAAATGTAAGAACTCCGAAGGTGATTTTATGCCCGCGCTTACGCTTGCTTTCGATGAAAATCGCATACAGCCCTAATGTTGACAAAATCACAAATGTCATAGGAAATATTGTAGCTCCCCACCAGCGCGGAAGTGAAGTGATTTGAAACATCATGCCCACAAAACATAAAATTACCCCTATAAAAAACAACTTCCTACTGCAATGTTTTTGTAAAATTTGAGAGAAGGTCACGTCGGTAGTTGTGTGATTGCCGGTTTGTATGGTTCCGTTCATGTCGCATCACCGCTCTCTTCTACCCCCTGATATCATATTAGGAATGTGATATCAGGGGGTGAAAATTTGAAAATCAATTTTCTGCTGCTTCCAACAAGAATTGAATTGCCGCTTCCATTAGTTCGTCCCGGCCTTCTGCTACGCCTGATACGGTGCGATGCACATAAATATCCGGGGACAGGCCAATACGCTGGGTTTGGCCGCCGTGTGGGGTGTAGACACCAAGGCCGGTGAACAATAGGCCAATGTCACCCGGTAGGTTTAAAGTCACAAAGTCTCCGTTTGCCCCAATAGAATTTGTACCCATTACGGTTACGTTTTCACCGTTACGAAGAGACATTATTGCAAACTCCGGTCGGCTTTCACTGTTTTCGTCCATTAGTATAACAACATTTCTGTCATAAAAAAATGCGTTTGGGGTAGTAATGCCTCCGGAGTGCCCCCGGAATATATCTGCAAACACACTCGGGACAGACCGTGACGGTGCAGAAGTTTGTAATTCGGGATTTACTAACCCGATGTTGTTGTCCAATAGTTTATAAGATATTGTAGGGCGAGTTCGCATAAAGGCGAATGAATGACCGATAGACCCATATTGTCCCACAACCGAAAGTGTTACTTCTTCTCCATTTCGAAGTACGCCTACCTCCATTACCGGCGAATATGACCTGATGACATCAAATTCCCGTACGATATATGCTAACGCTCTTTCATCACTAGGGGAGGATAAATATTGCAGCATGTCTGCAACCAATTCATTTATATCAACGCCGTTTAATGTAAGAATAATATCCCCTCTGGATAATATACTTGTATGCGGGTAAACGATTTCACTAACAACAAGCTTTCTTTCAGCTTCAACTAATACAACAGGTACTGCAAACCGGCCAAATTTTTCATTTAGGAATCTGAATCTGTACCAAAACCTGACATGTGCATCACGCAACCGTGATCTTAGTCTATTGCTGCCCTCCAGCATTTTGGGGATAGACTCCAACAATAGTCCATGCCAGCAATCATCGATTATGTCTAAATACGGAAAATAGTATTCCATTACGTTCCATAGGCGGAAAAGCCCCAGCAGGCGGCATCTCTCATCGGAAAAATTCATGTTTGGGTGGTGGTATTTGTTTGTAAACGTGCTGTTACCTGCGTGATTAAAATAAACGGGCCCCTGTGAAAAATCAAAAATTTGTATACGGTGAAACCGTGACAAAACTGTGTAAAGCGACTCACCCAAATATACTTCATTAATCCAGCTTTTATCAGCCATAGGGCGCAAGTTTAAGTAGTTGACGGTGCTAACCAGAGCATACTCTTCAATAAATATTTGCATAGCCGCCCAGCAAGAAACATATTCGTATTCCAATATGAAAGTGACAACATTATTAGTAGCCTCGGTCACTGCTTGAACATGCGCTTGTAGTACTTCATCATCCAAGCCATGTGGAGTGTAATTAATTAAATGAAGTAAGTTTTGCAAATTTTCTTCATAGATCGCAACTAACGCCGTCCTATAGATTTCCCAATCTAAATCATACCCATCATCACCAGGGCCTATAAAGCATTGGTAAAGTATATCATTCACATCATCTTCATTGGCAAACCGGACAAGGGGTATAAGGTTTAGCAGTTCTTCGTCCCAGCACTTTTCCCCTAAAAGGAACGCTCTGTGGGTGAACATGGTAAAGCCCCATACACGGGCCAGTTTTTGCAGGTTCCTTGCTTGGATGTAGATGTCCGGCACTGTTTCAACATTCCCGGATTGCACATAAATGTAAGGCGTCGCTTCCGGCAAATATTCTCCCGGTTCGGTTGAAGGGTTTTCTGCCGGATTGTATGTATCCGGGCTTGTTCCGCGAGGGCAGCCTGTCAGCCCTACAAGTATGGCAAAAGCAAATATCAAAACGAGCAGCAATTTTTTCACACAAACACTTCCTTCCTATTGATATTCACCCCGGTCTATACGTTTTGCTGTCTCTTATAGAACATCTACAATGTTTTATAGATGGGCAGCAGACTAAGATTTTAGTAAAAATTCTGGAAGTTACACAATATTGTTCATATCCAGTTTAGTATAAGTCACGATTTTATTAGTGTCAACACTTGCGGTGGCTATGCAAAGTGGCGTATAATCATGTCATACATACGAGGAGTGATGATTATGCGAATTAAGCCCACACCCCACTACTACACATCCATAGAGAGCCTGTGCGACATTTTTGATAAAGAAGCGCGGCAAATGCCGTGCCAAACAGAAAGTGTTGGGGCCTACAACGCCTGGAAAACTGCCGTCCGCCGCAAACTGGAGGGAGTAACCGGTATTTCATTAATGGAAAAATGCGACTTGCAGCCCCGGCTTTTGGATACGGCCCGGTTAGACAGTGGCATAACGCGGGAAAAGAGGATTATCCAAACAGAAGCAAAGGTATGGATGCCGTTTTATGTACTTATCCCGGAAGGAGCAGGTGCGTCAACGCCCTGCATCATTGCAGCCCATGGCCATGTAATTTGCGGCAAGCTGGGCACCGGCGGCAGAAGAGAATTTGAAGTAGTAAGTGAGCAAATAGATGTGTTCAACGCGGATTATGGGTTGAAGTTTGCCCAAGAAGGATATGTGGTTTTCTGCCCGGACGCCCGCGCTTTTGGCGAGCGGCGTGAAATTACCCGTCAGGGTGAAAGGGAAGACTACTTCATATGCAGCACTTGCGAGTATTTAAATAATATAGCAATTGCTTTGGGGCGTTCCCTTACAGGCATGTGGACATGGGATTTGATGCGTCTCATTGATTACATCGAGACACGGGACGACTGTGACGCATCGAGAATTGGTTGTATGGGCCTTTCCGGTGGGGGCGCGCAAACCTTGTGGTTGACGGCAATGGACGACAGAGTTAAATGCGGCATTACCAGCGGATATTTTTACGGCATTAAAGACGCGCTGTTAAAGCTGCCCAATTGTTCTTGCAATTATGTCCCCGGCCTGTGGAAAGTAGTTGACATGGGTGACCTTGCCGCGCTGATTGCCCCGCGTCCGTTTATGATAGAAACCGGGGATGGAGACCCGCTAAACGGTGAAGGTAGGCTTGATAATGTATACAGTCAGGTAGAAATTGCGCGGGGTGCATATGAGCTGCTTGATGCAGGGGATAAACTTGTGCATGTAGTGGAGCAAGGCGGGCATAGGTGGTTTGGGAATAAGGCGGGATGGTTTATGAGGGAAGGGTTGACCCAACAATGCTAAACCCGGCAATGCAAAACTACAATGAGTTACCCGACATTATGTATTTCGGTTCATCAAAACAAATGGACGAATTAAAAGGCAGAGTATTCCTAACGCCCCATATTGGCATAGCTTCCTTGTTTATTATTGACACAAACGACTTGTTCCGCTCATTTCCCAAGGGGTACAAAATTAGCTGCAATATATCTTATGACCAATGGGCCTGCGCAAACGAGTTATTAGCACAACCGCTAGATGTAGTTGATGCGCACCATAACATTCCTACATTTAGTAATACTTCTTCTTGCGGCCAATCTAGCGGATATATTCATGTAATTGACATCAGTAACGTAAAAGATAAAATGTCGCTGTTTACCACCAACAATCCAGACCGGGAGGTAATATACAACGGCGAAGAACCGCTGAACATTATTAAACGCATCCCTCATACCCTAAAATGGAATTTTACCTTCTGCCCGGAAGATGCAAAAAGACACGGGGCCGGAACCGCGGAACAAATGGAGATTACTATCCGTCTTGCAAAACCCGAAGACGTGCAACACATGGCAGAGGTGCTTATGCGTTCATGGGAAGTGGCTTACAAAGATATATTTTCGGCAGAGTATATCCGCGAGAAAAACGCTACCCGCCCGGCTTTGTTCAGGCGGGTTATTACCGACGATAATACAGAAGCTTTTGTGATTATGTGCGGCAGTAAGGTCGTGGGCATTATGAGAGTCGCGCTGCCTCAAGATGATGATGTGGATGATGCGGTGTATGAATTGCACTATATTTATTTGCACCCGGATTATTTCCGTAGGGGTATTGGCACAAAGGCTATGAAATTTGCTTTTGACATTGCCAAGTCGAAGGGTAAAACAGTCATGTATGTGTGGGTTATCAGCGACAATGTAAACTCTATCAGGTTTTATGAAAAATGTGGCTTCATCCCGGACGGTAAAGTAATGGATAGTGCATGTGGCAAGGTAAATGGCAGAATCCGAATGAGGAAAAATTTATAAAAAACATACAGGAGGTTGAAATGAAAATCACATCATGTAAAACAAACCACATAGAAAATCCACTGGGCTTTTTTATGGACGAGGCTGTTGTAACCTGGGTGGCTTGCGATACACAGGCCAAGCGGCAAAAGTTTGCTCGCGTAATTGTGGCAACAGACTGCATCATGAAGTACGTCATTTATGACAGCGGCATGGTGAAATCTTTAGACAGCTGCGGTTTCACCCTGCCTATTAAACTGCAGCCGCGGACACGCTACTACTGGACAGTAACTGTAGAGGGCGACAACGGCGAAAGTGCCACTTCCGGCGTTAACTGGTTTGAGACAGCGAAAATGGATGAACCTTGGCAAGCGAAGTGGCTAACACCGCCATGGAAACAAGAGCCAAGAGTTGACGAATGTGAACACCCACATATTAGGAAGGAGTTCGTACTGGATGGCAGCAAAAAAATCGCCAACGCCCGCGCCTACATTACGGGCATGGGCATTTACGAATTATTCCTAAACGGCAGCCGCATAGGTGATGAATTTTTGGCCCCTTACTGCAACGCTTACGACGCTTGGGTGCAGTACCAAACCTATGATGTAACTGACGCGCTTCAAAATAGTGAAAACGCCATTGGCGTAATGCTGGCAAACGGCTGGGCCAAAGGCCGCTTTGCCCTGGGCGATGCCCATTCCCCATATACAAACCGTTTTTCCGTAATTTGCGAACTGCACGTTACCTATGAGGATGGCAGCAGTGATGTAATACCCACCGATTCAAGTTGGCTGTGTAGGCCGTCTCCAATCCTGTTCGACAACATTTATGATGGCGTAGTTTATGACGCAAACTTAGAAATCACAAATTGGTGCAACACCGGGTTAAAGGACGTGAACGGCTGGCTTCCAATGGAAGTGATTGAACCGGCAGAACTTGGCACCCTAACCGCAAGATTATCCCTGCCGGTTAAATGCATGGAAGAAATAAAGCCTGTAGCCTTGATAAAAACCCCGGCGGGTGAAACGGTAATTGACATGGGCCAAAATATGGTTGGCTGGATAAAGATGCGAATTGATGCGCCAAAGGGTACAAAGATTACCGTCAGCCATGGCGAAATATTACAAAACGACAATTTTTACCGTGACAATTTGCGTTCCGCCGCTGCAATATACACCTATATCGCCGACGGTACAGAAAAAATTGTAGAGCCGCGCTTCACATTTTACGGTTTCCGCTATGCCAAAATAGAAGGCATAGAAAATGTCCGTTTAGAAGACTTCACAGGCTGCGTCCTGTATTCGCAGCTTGACACAATCGGAAATATCGAAACAAGCGACTCGCGGGTAAACCGCCTGTTCCTAAACGCCATGTGGGGCCAGAAGGGTAACTTCCTGGACGTACCGACAGACTGCCCGCAACGCGACGAGCGTATGGGCTGGACAGGGGATACACAGGTTTTCACAGGCACAGCCATGTTCAACATGGATTCCTACGCCTTCTACATGAAGTTTATGTATGACTTGTACGAGGAGCAACGCCGCTGCGACGGCATGGTTCCTTCCTTTGTGCCAATGTTTGTACAAAACCGCCCACAAGAAGCAAGCGGGATGCTTGGCTGCTGCGCCTGGGCAGACTGTGCAACAATTGTGCCAACGGAAGTTTATTTGCACACCGGCGACGATACAATTTTGCGTAAGCAATATCAAAGCATGAAGGACTGGGTGGACTGGATTACACGCAAATGCACCAAAGACAATACCGGCAAACTGTGGACAGAAGGTTTCCACTTTGGGGATTGGCTTGCGCTGGATGGTGATAAAGACGAACATGGCCGCCCGGGCGTGTTTGGCGGTACTCCAACAAGTTACTTGGCAAGCGCGTTTTATAGATATTCGTCCATGCTGGTGTCCAAGGCCGCCGCAACTTTGGGCTATAAAGAAGACGCGGTAAAATACGCGGAATTGTCTGCCCAGGTGCGTGAAGCGATTCAAAGTGAATTTTACACTGCCGACGGCAAACTGAAAATAGATACTCAAACCGCCTACATTTTAGCCATCCACTTCGACCTGACAGACAACAAAGCTGAAATGGTTGCGGGCCTTAAGAAACTGCTTGAAGCAAATGATGTACATCTTACCACAGGCTTTATAGGCACGCCATATTTGTGCAGGGTGCTTTCCAACAACGGAGAATCTGAAACTGCGTACCAGCTGTTCTTCAACGATGACTACCCAAGCTGGCTGTACCCTGTAGGTATGGGTGCCACCACCATTTGGGAACGTTGGAACAGCGTACTGCCGGACGGCAGTATTTCCGACACGGGAATGAACTCCTTAAACCACTATGCCTACGGCAGCATCGCCGAGTGGATGTATCGCGACATGTGTGGCATTAACCCGGTAGAATGCGCCCCGGGCTTTAAGAAAATTTACTTTAAACCGGAGCCAAATAAACGGCTGAGTTTTGCCAACGCGGAAGTTAACACCGCAATGGGGCTTGTAAAATGCGGCTGGAAGTACAACAGTGACGGCACAGTTACAATTGAAGCGACAGTGCCCTTTAACGCGGAAGCGGAAATTTTACTGCCAAATGGTAAGCGCGAAGTACTTGAAGCAGGGGAGTATAGTTTTACGGTATAATGTTAACGACGCGTCTGGGACCGCGCCTTGCAGTGTCGTTTGTAAGGCGTGAAGCCTCGGAGTATTAACTACGTCGAATGCATCATGATGTGACTGGGCACCCCCTGATATCAGGGGGTACAAAGCTCTAAGGAGGAGAAAATGAAACCAATCAAACTTATCACAATCGGCGCGGGTGCCCGCGGCAATACCTACTCTGCCTACACCCTGGACCGGCCGGATCAATTCGAAATTGTTGGCGTGGCAGAGCCTCACGTAGCCCGCAGGGAAGCATTCCGCCAAAAGTATAACCTGCCCCAGGAAGACTGCCTGTATACCTGGGAAGACGTTTTTGCCCGGTCCAAATGGGCAGACGCCGTACTGATTTGCACCCAAGACAACATGCACTACGGCCCTGCCATGGCGGCAATTGCCCAGGGCTACGACATTTTGCTGGAGAAACCCGTTTCCCCGTCGGAAAAAGAGTGCTTCGAAATTGCAGAAGCCGCAAAAGCCGCAGGTGTAAAAGTAGTGGTATGTCATACGATGCGCTACTCACCGTTTTTTCAAAAGGTGAAAGAAATTTTAGACAGCGGAGCCATTGGCGAAATCGTATCATTCGTTCACTTGGAAAATGTGGGCGATATTCATCAATCCCACAGTTTTGTACGTGGTCATTGGCGCAACTCGATAGAAAGCAGCCCGATGATACTTGCAAAGTCCTGTCACGATTTGGACGCGCTGCAGTGGCTAATTAACAAAAAATGTCTGGCAATTTCCTCTTTTGGTTCGCTGAAGTACTTCAATGAAGCAAACCGCCCGCCAAATGCACCGCCCCGTTGCACAGACGGCTGCCCGGTTGCGGATTGCCCATACGATGCCCGTAAACTGTACCTTTACAGCGATGATCAGTGGTGGTTCCGCCCTGTTGCCGTTGGCCATGCCATGCCTACAGACGCGGAAGTGGAAGCCGCCCTTAAAACTGGCCCATATGGCAGGTGCGTGTTCCAGTGCGACAATGATGTGGTAGACCACCAGGTTACAAACATGCTGTTTGAAGACGGCGTTACCGTAATGTTTTCCATGTGCGCCTTTACGCCGGAAACTAGCCGCTCCCTTAAGGTTATGGGGACAAAAGGCCAGTTGAAAGCCCACACATCACATAATGCCATCCTTGTGTACGACTTTACTACCCGGGAAGAAAAGGAATATTTTGCGGAAGTAAAAGAAGGCGGCCACGGTGGCGGCGACGTTGGTATAATGGAGACTTTTTACCAATACTTGCACGACCAAATCAGCAGCGATAAAGTTTCCGAAGTGGGTATTTCCGCGCAAAACCATAGGCTGTGCTTTGCGGCGGAAGAATCCCGTGTGAACGGTGGAAAGGTAATAAACCTATGAACAACAGAGAATTTTTTGCTTCTAACAAATATGGCATGATGTGCCATTGGGGGCTTTACAGCCTGCTTGGCGGCGAATGGAACGGTAAAATTGTAGGCAACTATGCGGAATGGATTCAGGCCCATTTTGCCATACCCAATGCCCAGTACCATAAGCTTGCAAGTGCCTTTAACCCGGTGTTCTTTAACCCGGACCAGTGGATGAAGCTTGCCAAAGACTGCGGAATGACGTACTTCGTAGTTACATCAAAGCATCACGACGGTTTTGCTTTATTCCATTCAAAGGCCGATAAATTTAACGTGGTAGACTCCACCCCATACAAGTGTGACATTATTGCCCAGCTTGCGGAAGCTTGTTACAAGCACGGTATCAAACTGGGGCTGTATTACTCCCAAGAGCTGGACTGGGCGCACCCCCATGGCGGCGGTTACACAAACCCGGACCCCTGCGACGGCGTTACCTGGGAAAATTCCTGGGATTTCCCGGACAAATCAAAAAAAGATTTTGGTATCTGCTTCGAAGAAAAAATTAAGCCTCAGGTAAAAGAAATTTTGTCAAACTATGGCGATATTTTTCTGATATGGTTTGATACACCTCATACAATAAGCCCCAAACAGAGCTTGGAGCTTAACCACCTTGTAAAGGAGCTTCAGCCGGACTGCCTTATAAACTCCCGCATAGGCAACGGCGATTACGACTATGTATCACTTCACGACAATGAAATACCGCCCGAAGCACCACCTGAAGGACTGGACAAAAACAGCGGTGACATGAACGCCCTTGGAGGGTACAAATATTCCCCATACGGTCTTTACGAAACCCCGGCCACGCTTAACCATTCCTGGGGCATAAAGTACTCTGACCAGGATTGGAAAACCCCGGATCAAATTCTGGAACTCAAGCGGCACCTTAACAGCAAAGGAGTTAACTACTTGCTGAACATCGGCCCGGATTCCATGGGCCGCATCCCGGTAAAGTCTGTTGATGCACTGCTTGGTGCGGCGCGGTTAGAAGGACGAATGATGTAGCTGAAGCTATACAAATAAAAAGGACAGGTTCGTAATGTGAGCGAAACCTGTCCTTACTTATATGTCTTCGCGGCCAATAGAATCAAAATCCGAAGGAATTGTAATTTTGCCTTTAAGAAACCCGATGCGAGGGCGCGGCGGTTGTTTTGTGATAGGGCTTACAGTTATAAGGGGCTTACCGGCCTTGGCAATTATAAATGGCTCGCCGGAGGCCGCTTTTTCAACAAGGGCGGAAAAGTGGGTTTTTGCTTCATGGATATTGTACTGCTTCATATACAGCTCATCTCCTAAACTAAATTTAGTAGACTAAGTTTATTGTCATTGCAAAAAGTTGTCAATGACATTTTCATGTCACCCGGGCATTTCATATGTACATATGGGCAAAATTACTTTATGATTATACATACAATTTTCTACGAAACGGTCTTAGATTTTCTCAAAAAACAGAAAGAAGGGTATTTTCAATGTTTAAAGGGCTTTTATTTTTTTGCGCGTTCGTGTTGTCACTGGCGGCATTCACCCAAACTACTTACGGAATGGATATATTGTTTGAACATAGGACAGAATACCAGCCATCTCGGGGGGTTACATTCCAACGCAGCAGGATGATGACAGAGAACGGTATGCTTGATGTTCATGTTATAAGAGTGGATTTGGACGAGCCGTATATCCAAATTGCACCTGTAACAAGCGATGCGGGTATTGGCCGTAAAGAGACAACATCTAATTTACTGCGCAATGCGGGTGCCGTAGCCGGTATAAACGCAGACTTCTTTGGTCTGGTGGGGGCCTACTCTGTCCATTTTGGGCCATTGGCGTGGGATGGTCAGCTTTTGGGGGTAAGTACTTACACAAACCACAGGTATAATCAGTTTGCTACATTTTTCATGGATATGGACAACAACCCGTTTTTCAATTACATCCGTCACGACATTCGTTTTTACAACAATGGCAGAAGCAATGTAGAAATAAGTACCTACAACAATATTGGCCACACATTAGATTGGGCCATAGTTGTAGACCGCTTGGCCATGTATGACACGTCCGAGCTAAACCGCCGTTTTGATAACTTGATAAAAATAGTTGTAGACGGCAATTCACTAATCCACATTTCGGAACCCGGCGAGACAGTACAAATCCCGCGGCACGGCTATGTTGTGGTACTGCCCGAGCGTATGGCTTACCGTGTGGAGCGTTTCCGTGTTGGCGACATTACGCGCCTGGTGCGCACAAATAATATGCAAATAGATTATTCCGGCATACAGATGGCAATTGGCGGCGGCGGGCTTATCCTTTCCAATGGGGAAGTGGTAAACGACCGCGGCATTGCCCCGGCAGGGCGTCACCCCCGTTCTGCGGTGGGTGTAAGCCGTGACGGACGCCATTTGATTCTTATGACAGTAGACGGCCGTACCCATTCCGTAGGCGCGACCCATGCGGAAATGGCTTTTCTTTTGCGTCGCTATGGGGCCCACGATGCCATGCATTTTGACGGCGGTGGCTCTACCACCCTTGTAACAAGCAGCCGCGGCCAAAACCTTACTGTGGCAAACACTGTTTCCGACGGCAGCGAGCGGCGCGTTGTAAACGCGCTGGGGGTTTTCAACCGCGCGCCAAAGGGCGAAATGGTAAATCTAGTATTGGAAATGGGGGTTACCCGCGCAATAACCGGCTTCCCCGTTGACGGGCAAATTTTTGGAGAAGACGAATTTGGGAACCGTGTCCCTGTAAACATGAATGACGTAACATTTGTAGTAGAAGACGAGAGCAGAGGATACTGGCGGAATGGCAGATTTACCCCACTTCGCACAGGCAGGCATACACTGGAAGTGCAATACGGCGATTTCCGTGCGGTACAAACAATATTCGCCTACGCGCTGGCAGAGTTGCAGCCGGTTAGGCCGTCGATATTCATGTTCCAAGGGCAAACTACCCCTGTGCGGTTTATCGGCGTTTCCACAAGCGGTGCTACAATGCCTGTACCGGCGGTAGAGCGCAAACGCGTTTACCCAACAACGCTGGGACATTTTGTGGACTACGAATTTGTGGCCACAGGCTTTGGGAATGGCTACATTGCTGCCAGGATAGGCGAGAGCAGCGTGTTTTTCCCTATAACCGTTGCCGGTTCGCCCCGTTCAATTGATATGCACAGCGGTCGTATTGCTCCGCTGTCCGCCCCTGCGGAAACCGTCGTAAACGTAAGCACGGTAGACTCTAACAACAGGCGTCTTGTCCGTTTGGACTATACCTTTGTACCAAGCGACCGTACCCAGGCAGCTTACGTCTCCTTTAACCCGCCGTTGGAAATACCCGGCGACCCTGTCGGTCTTCGCCTGCAGGTGCATGGTGACGGCTCCGGCCATTGGTTACGGGGCCGTGTGCAAGACGCAGAGGGGCGAAACCACATCATAGATTTTAGCCGCAACGCCGACGTGTATGGCTGGCTTACCGTAATTGCCAACCTGCCAAATGCGCCGGGGCCTTTCACAATAGACCAAATTTACATGGTTTCCCTAAATTCTTACGAAACCACTTATCACCGCGTATTCTTCTACGGCTTACAGGCTATGTACGCCCCAACAAACGAAGTGGAAATACCGCGGGGCTCCCGCTTCCGTGACCCAATCCGGGCAGAATCGGGCTTTACAGGCGTGCAAGGCGGCAATTTCTACAGGTTCTATTTGCCCACTCCCGGCTCGGAAGTAAGATATTCCAGGTCTGTGGAAGGTGAATTTGCCGTAGTTACGATAACAGCTTACGAGGGCGGTATTTTTGCCGCAGACAGCCGCCAATGGGGACGCTTTATGCGTGACATCCGCGGGCTGGACATGGAATATGTAGTAATTTTGATGGACGCCAACCCGCTTAACTTTGACCAGCGTATGGAATTTGAACTGTTCCACCTTGCCCTGCAGGAATTGTACGAAGAAGGTCGTACGGTGTTTGTTGTAAGTGCCACAGGTGCGGCAGGCGCGGGAGTGGTACTAACCATGCGTGACGGCATACGTTATATTGATT
>WQTQ01000229.1 GCA_009786175.1 Bacillota bacterium
TTAACAGCTGTTGCAATATCAACGGTTTGTGGTGCTGCGTTGCCGATTACAACTGTTGCATTGGTGTTACCCATTTGAACAGCTACGCCAACTGTTTCGCCGTTGAAGTGCTGACCGCGAACTTCAGCAACTCTTGTTTCAGAGTTCCAAACGATTTGATCTTCTGATGCGCCAATTAGTACTGCAAATGCGCGCATAGATACCATACCTACACGGTTACGGCCTACGATGTGCCAGATTAGAGGCTCTGCTACGCCGCCAAATGGTACGCCTTCTTGTAGACGATATTCACGTACAGGTGGTACTGGTGGTTGAGGAGGTTCTGGAGGAGCCGGAGGTGCGTCGTAACCAGGTGCGCCTTCCCATCTGCCTTCGCCTGCGTTTGTTAGAGCTACATCATAGTAAGGTAGTGTGTTGAATACACCGCGAGCTAGGCTGCGAAGTTGTCCAGGAGTACCTTGACCTGCAAATGTGTGCAAGAATACTGTCATGTCATTGTTTGCGATACCTGTACCGGAAACTACAACTTGGTATTCTACGCCCGGATAAGCAATACCGGAAACATTTATGCCGGAAATTGTTAGTGTAGGCTCATCATTTGCATCAGGAGCGCGAACTACTGAGAACACAACTCTGTCGCCATCTCTTTGACCATGGCTAAAGCGCATGTTGCTGTTAGCTACAGAAAGAGTAGGAACGCCGGCTAGATTTAAGCTGCTGCTTGGTGCAGGGCCGCCATCTTCGGAAACGTATACCCAAAGTTCTGAACCGATTGTGAAAGCATTAGGGTTGATTACGTCAACTACAACGTCTTCAAGAGCTTGACGATGAACGTTGTACAATGTGCCGCCTTCAACTTCTACAACTGAACCAAATGTTGCAACAATTGGGTCTACTGCATGACCGATCGTTTGAACGCGATCTGCTTCTGCCAAGTGTGCTACGCCGGGGCCGCTGATTGTTACATCAACGTTACGGCCGTATTTCCACTCGAAGCCAGCTTCCAGGCTTAGGAAGAAACGGATTTCTAGTGCGCCAGGTCTTGCAATATCTGTAATAGATTGTGTTGGAAGATAGATTGTTGCTTGTTCTGCTGACAAACGACCTACGCCAGGAACTACAGGAAGTCTTTGGTCAAGAGCACCTAACCAACCTGCAAATGTCATCCAGTTTTGACGCTCGTAGTTGTTAGCAAAGCCAGGTGTACCGGCGTGGAAACCACGGAAGCCGTTGTTGTACCACTCGCGGTGTCTGTCGATATAGTTGTTACCGGCGCGAGCTTGAACACCTAGAATTTGGATACCGGGATGTGGATTGCCATCGTCATCCAAAAATTGGAAGTGAATTGGAGAACCGAAACCTGAAGTAAAGCCGCCAGGGATGGTTTCTTCAATTATTAGAGAACCTGTAGCAACACCGGTAAAGTGTGGTATGCCACCGTTATCACGGTTCCAAGGTACATTACGGGTTTGTGGATAGTCGATATGAAGATTTTGCATACCGCTTTGAATGTTTTCTACACTTCTAAATGTTACTGCAGCAGGTAAGCATGCGTGTCCGCCTGTTTGAACGCCTTGTGTGCAGCGGAATAGGCCAAGGTGACCTGTACGCATATAAGGAACGTTGTATACATTTGCGATAAGTGATGCTGTACCTCTTGTACCAACGTGTAGACGTTGACGATAGCCGCCACGGCCAATACCGTATCTGAAGCCGGCTGCTACAGGGTCAACTGGATCTACAGCACCAGAACCAGGAATTAATTGTCTTGGCAAATCTGTACGTGTAATTGCTTGTGTTGCAGGAACATATACACCGCCAGGAACCATAACATATTCCCATACTCTGGTTGAACCTTCTCTGTTAGGTTCAACTCTTGACGTTACACCATTTACTACCATTTCCCAAACTTCCAAACTACCGCCAACTTGAGTTGTGGCAACAGACCATCTACGGTTATTTACTTGGGTACCAACAGCACCAGCATTAGACCATAGGTTTTGCTGTGAGCCAGGAGCTATAGCTGCAGCATAACCGGCATTTACCATTGCTTGAGTTAGTAGAATTGGTTGATGAACCAGAACATTGCTATCGCCAGTACGGTTTAACACAAATGCATTAATGCCATCTACTTGATGGAAAAACCAGTCTGGTCTCAATGCCGCATCACGAAGGAAGTTCCAAATTATGGTTTGTGTTATTGTCACATCTGGACCCAATTGACCCAAATATCTAATAACTGCGTCTCTTTGTGCTGTTGATATTGCCGGGATGTTGAAAATTAAGCCTGTATGACGGTAGTATTCCCATCTGTCAGGAACTTGTGGAGCACCAGGTGTACCAGGTGTACCGGCTTGCCATTGACCCAACAATGCATTCACATGAACTTCGCCACTTGCAGGTGCATTGTAGTCAGGTACTAACCATAGGTTTCTGATTTCGAAACCGCCGACCATAGGCCTTAATGCGGTATTACGTGGAAGTTCCAACGTGATATACAATACATGAAGCCCAGCTGTACCTTGCGCACGATTAGAGCGGATAGCTGTAACTCTAGGGTTAGAAATTGAACCTATACCATGAGCACGCATTTGATGCTCTGCACCTGTGCGGCCACCTAGTACTTGCACACCTTGAATCGTAACATCGTCATAAGGTGTAAATGACCATGAGTAGAATGCAGGAGCTTCCAATCTTAAAGTAACAGTACCAGGAAGAACTTCCCAGCGTGTTTCTCTAACTCTGATTGGGTTATTGTGAAGTTGAGATGTGAAACCTCTTGCCCCACCGTTAACGTCGATGGTAACAGTACCATCTTGCCAGTTTGAAAGTGGCCAGTTACGGATATAGTCGCCAACACCTGCGCCGCCTGTTTGATCAGCAACAGAAATACGTGAGTGTTGCCAGTCAGCGTGGTCACGGGCTGTAAGGCGAAGAACGAAGTCTAGACCACCGATTGCACCTAGTACATCATTGGCATTCATGCCACCATGTAAAGCTGGGTTGTAATTAATTTGAATAATCGCACCACGGTGATCACCTGTACCGGTAATAGCAACAAGCCTTACTTCAAAAGCTTCAGGTGAAATGGTCCTTGCAGGGCTGGTTGACCTTGCATCCGGTGTAACAGAGTGTACCAAAACACGTCCGCCCGGATTTTGCGCTTGAAACGCAGCATTTGCATCTGCTGCGGACATAGCACCGGTACCAGATGCCTGAATACCTATGCTGTTGAGGAAATCATTGAAGTTTGCATGCTGAATGTCTAACACAAGCCGTAATTCGTTCATGCCTGTTATTGGGCTAGCCGCAGGACCAGCAATAAGTCCAAGGCCTCCAAACACGTGGTTTAGTGGCAAACGCACTGTGATGTCTTGAGAGTCACCACGATCTACAAAGTGACCAGTCACTCCTGCGCCGGTTAGGTTCCACCTTACAGGTGCGTCATCACCAAACACATTCATTGGTAGTGCTGATAAAATCATCACTAATGCCAATAATAATGCTACTTTCTTTTTCATTCTGTTTTTCCCGGTTTTTGAAATATTGTGTAAATTATAGCCTTACACTATTCCACTTCTTATGTTAACGAAGTGACGGAACAATTCTTTCCCCCGGCCTACTCGCTAATTTGCCAAACTGCAGCACCGCGAGCCCAAGCGACAAGTAATGTTCCATAAAAACCAGTACCTCCTTTCGAGTTTTTGGCGGTCGAATGTAGTTTACCGCCTTATATTATTTAGTATATCACCGAGGATTTTGGTGGTCAATGTAAATTTGTTAGTGTAAGAAAAGTGTAACACTCAAATGCATGAAACACCTATCCGCCACATAAGCTACATATCAACCAAACATCGGTAACCGCAGGAAAGTTTACCACGCTAATTAATGACGTTCAAGCCTTTACTTTAAGTGTAACAAATCTGTAACAAACCCCTGCGCCCGTTACGGACATCAATTTTATTGACGTAATTCTTGACATCCTACGCAAATATTATTTGAGTTAGACAAGTTTTTATGCTGTTAGTGGTGGCTTGTAATATTATTGTAACAATAGATTTTACCCCCTGATATCACATGGTGAACGTGATATCAGGGGGTCATTACGCGTATCCTATCGAATTACATAAGTTCTAGCCCTCAAATCCTTTTCATATACTGATGCAAATACTGAAAAAAAGGGGGACATGCATGGGTATTTTTCAAATAATAGCCGTTGGGATACTGGCAGCGGTAATAAGTATAACCATTAAAAAGCAAAGCCCCGAAATTGCGATTCTTATTACAATAACAGCAAGCGTACTTATTTTCCTTATGGTTTTGCCAATGTTAACGGAAGTTGTGGGAATAATCACGCACATTTGGCAGACGGCAGACGGACAAGCTGCCTATGTAGGCCTTGCGCTGCGTGTAATCGGTGTTGCGTATATGGCGGAGCTGGGCGCATCTGTGTGTAATGACGCGAGTGAAACGGCCATTGCAGCAAAAATTGACATGGCCGGGCGCGTGATTATTCTGGTTATGGCCATGCCGGTAATCATGGATATTCTGCGAATTATTACGGAGCTATTGCCATGAGCGCGGCCACAGACAGGGCCGACGAAATATTAAATGCCATCCGGCTGGATAATTACGACATTGGTGTATTGGACATACCCAACATGCCGCGTTTTGTGGATTTAGTTGGTAACGCGCTGTCCGGCAGGCTGGATTTAACGCCTGCGGGTCTGTTAAATTCCTTTGCAAGGGTTGTTTTTGCAGAATTTATTGCCAACGGGCAGCTTATCCGCCAGCTGCTTGTGGTTGCCATACTTGGAGCGTTAATAAGCGTGTTAACGGAAGCGTTTACCCATAAGTCTGCGGGAGAGACAGGGTTCTACGTGACATTTCTTATGACTGCGTCCTTGGCTGTCTCTTCTTTTTATATGGCAGTTGGGATTCTTACACGGCTAACCGGCACTGCAAGCAGCATTATGCAAGCCGCCATGCCCGTAATGCTTGGGCTGATGACCATGGGCGGTAATTTCTTGGGGGCGGCAGGGTTTAATGCACTGCTGTTTTTCGCGCTGCAATTGTTGGGATGGTTTATCACCGGTATGTTTATACCGCTGGTGTTGGCGGCAGCGGCGTTGGATATTGCAAGCAAACTTTCTGCGGACGGTGCAAAGCTGGATATGCTGGCGAATTTAACAGGCAAAACCGCCGAATGGTCTTTAAAAGGAATGCTTGCACTGTTTGCATTTTTGCTTACACTCCAGCGCGTTACCGCGCCAATTGTAAGCAATGTGGCTATCCGCACTTCCCGGAACGTCATCGGAGCAGTACCTGTTGTGGGCAATGCTTTTACGGCGGCCATTGATACAGTTGTGGGCTTTAGCCAGGCGGCGCGCAGCGGGGTATTGGTGGCATTGGTACTGGTTTTATGTGCCGCAATTGCAGGGCCTCTTGTAAAAATTGCCGCGCTGTCGTTTATCTATAAAATTGTGGCAGCGTTTTTACAGCCGGTTGCAGACAAACGGTTGGCCGCGTTAATGGACAGCATAAGTAAGCACTTAAACATTATTTTTTTTGCCGCCGCTTTTATTGGCGTCCTGTGCATATACACAGTGGT
Source organism: Bacillota bacterium (assembly GCA_009786175.1). The sequence goes on from WQTQ01000229.1 coordinate 5,612, forward strand.
TATTTTATTGAGCTTTTAGGAAGGGGCTGCCAATATGCCTGCATTTTTTATCTACTTGCGGAATATAACATATTATTTGATGTTTGTTGCCGTAATTGGGATGCTTGCCCCGCCGGGCAAGTACAAAAAATTTGTGTCCCTGGTTATGGGGTTTATTCTGTTAAGCACAATGGCCGCGCCCTTGGCACGGTTTGGCAGTGAACTTCCGGTAACAGATTGGTTCGGCGGGCCGGTAAGCAATGAAGCCCAAAACGAAAGCCGGGAGACTGCTTACACCAACTGGCGAAACACGTATTTACGCGGCGCGTTTGAAGAGCAAATTATTGCACAGCTGGAAAATTTGCTGACACAAAGCGGATTTATTGTATATGAGGTAAGTGTTACATTTCCGGATGACTTTACCCGGTTAGACGAAGTTCGCATAACCGTTAGCCGGGATGAACCACCGCGGCGGGTACCGTTTATCCGTATTCAACCGGTACAGGTTGGCGAACCGGAGCACGCCGAAGCTTGCCCTGCTTCTACTGCGGCAAAAAATATAATTTCGCAATTCTACAATCTGCCGACAGAGCATATAAATGTAACTGTAAGGTAGGTGAACCTATGATGAAATTTCTGCGTAAACCGGCAGTAGAAAACAAAAAGCTTGTGCTGTATTTAGTGGCACTGACGGCACTTGGGGTGTTCGCCCTGTCATTGGGGCGGTTTATGCCAACACCGGCAGATGTAGTTACAGACTTTGCGGCAGAAAAACCACAGGTCATTACCTATCCGGCCTGCCATGCAGCTGCGGCTTTTGAACTTGAACGCGCCCTTGAAGTACGCCTGGAAGAATTTTTTTCAATGGTGGAAGGCGCAGGCCGGGTGCGTGTAATGATAAGCCCGTTAGCAGGACGCGAAACTGTTTTTGCCGTTGATGTAAACAAAAACGATTCTTACTCTAAAGAACAGGACGCGCAAGGGGGTACACGGGAAACGCGCCAACACCAAAGTCAAGAAAAAACGGTAATGATAACCGACAGGCAAGGCACGGACAGACCGCTTATTTTGCGGGAAATAGAACCGCAAGTTAAAGGGGTTGTAATCCTTGCCGAGGGTGGAGACAGCCCTTTTGTAAGGGATGCCCTTACAAGAGCGGCAAGAGCCGTACTTGGGCTGGAAACCCACAACATTCAAGTTTTGACAGGAAGTTTTTAACAGGGGCAAAGCCCCTTTCAAGAAAGGAGCAAATTAAATGTTTGTACTAAAACGAAACCAGGTGATTATCACCGCCCTGGTATTAATGATTGCGGTCGCGGGCTATCTTAGCTGGTCCGAAAACCGTACCGGCTCAACCATTGGGTATCAGCTGACAGAAACCGGAGAGATTGCGGCCTTAATCCCAGAGGATACCGGTTTAACCATCATACCGTGGTTTGACAGCCACAACCCGGTAATTGCTGTTTCCGGCGACGATTATTTTCAGTGGCCTCTTATAACAGATGTAGATTTACAGGACATTAACGTCACGGAAGCCGGTGAAGCTATTTTTGTAAACACAAACAGCAGTTCGTCATTTTTTGTGCAGGCCAGGTTAAACCGGGAACAATCCCGCAGCGGCGAACGGTCAATCCTTAACGATTTAATTAACAACAGTAATGTTGAAGTTGACCAGCGGGCAAAAGCCGCCGACGCTATGTTGGAAATTCAGCGGCGTATAGAGCGTGAAACCGCCGCCGAAGCTTTAATAGAAGCCAAAGGGTTTTCTGAAGCATATGTACGTATTTCTGACAATGGGGTAGATGTTATCGTAAGCAAAGACAGCCTAACCGATGCCGAACTGGCACAAATTATGGATATAATCAAACGCAAAACCGGTTTAAACGAAACACAAATTCACATTAGTCCCATGCGAAGGTAAAAGAAAACGGCGCGGTCATTTGGCCGCGCCGTTTTCTTTTACCATTTTTATATTGCCCAATGATATTCGCCGTTTTCTTTTATGCCATAAAAATCTGCGAAGGACAGGCTGAAAACCGGTCTTTTTATTTTTGAAACGTCCACTTTGTTTTTAATCAAAAATTGCCAAAAACCACAGTGAGCGATGTCGCCCTGTACAATTACGCCTACTACAGTACCATCACGCATGATAATTTTTTCGTACTTGTTTTTGCTGTTTCGTATTTCAAACACATCGCCTTCCTCTACATCCATTTTGCCAAGAGAAAGGGAAGGTATGCCAAAATAGTGTATCGTGTTTTTATTGGCAAACGTGTCATCGTAAACCGCCGGGATACCGCACATATTTTTTGCGGCAACTTCCCCTTGCTTTATTGCGTTTGGCCATACTCCGGAAAGGCCGGTTACATCGCCTGCGGCGTAGATTCCTTTTTTGTTGGTGGCAAGGTGCCGGTCTACAACAACCCCTTTGTCACAGTCTATCCCGCTGTCTGCAAGGAAGTTAACTGCCGGGCGGGTTCCTATTGCTACAATCGCCATGTCACAAGGCAGCTTTTCGCCGGATGACAGTATAATCGAAGTAACATTGTTGTCGGCATCCATATCCACCCCACTTAAACTTTGTCCAAGATGGAATGTGCAGCCTGCTTCTTCAAATTTCTTCTTGTAGACATTGGCAGTATAAGCATCCAGGTTGGCAGAAAGTATAGTGTCAGATCTTTCAACAACCACAGGTTTTTTGCCAATACCAATAAGAGCATATGCGGCATCCAGCCCTACCAGCCCCGCACCAATAATAACTATATTCTCTGCACATTTGGCACGTTCTTTTATTGCCTGGGCATCGGATAAATGACGCAAGCCAAAGGCATTTGCCGGATTTTGTGATTGAACAGGCGGCAGTTTTGTACTGTCCGCGCCTGTGGCAATCAGCAATGTGTCAAAAGGTTCCGAACCGTCTGTCATTTGAACCTGATTTCTATCCGTATCAACACCCGTAACCGTTTTACCACAAAGCCAGCGGATATTGTTTTTCATGAAAAAGTTGTCACTGACAAATGAAATTCCTTTTTCGTCCCTTTCTCCGCTAATATAATTGTGCAGCATACACCTGGAATAAACCGCATCATCCGCAGAAATTATTACAATTTCATCTGTAGGTTTTAACTGCCGGATTGTTTTGGCGGCAGATATACCCGCCGCACCGGCTCCAATAATCACATGTCTCATATGCTACACCTCTTTTATATAAATGGCATCGCCGCGGCAAACTTTTACACAGCTTGGTTCCCCGCCGTTTTCCTTGCAAAAGTCACATCTTATAACTTTTGTTTTTGTTACGGTATCGGGTTTTATTACGCCATATGGGCAACTCATAACGCACATGAAGCAGGCGGCACATTTTTCCGCGTCATATTTAACCAACCCTGTACACGGATCCTTTTCAAGGGCACCGCTCATACATGAACTAACACATTCCGGATGGTCACAATGGCGGCAAAACAGCGGCACAAACTTGTTTTTTGCGTTAAGCAAAATCAAATTGCGGGACTCATTGGCCGGGTCTGTAAGGTCCAAGTCGTATAAGCTGCCACCATTGTTCTTCCTGTGGGATTGCATACATGCAATGGCACAGTTTCTACAGCCTTTGCAATTATCCGCATCGATCATAATACGCTTCATAACAATGCCTCCCTATTCCGTTGGTAGATTTAAGGCTTTGCGTTTTTCAACAATTATGTCGTCAAGTAATACTGCGGATTCTGCGGCATCGGCGTTAATCAACACATGACCACCGGTTAATTGCTTCATGTCTTCGCATAGTACTTTAACAGCCACACCACTGCCTGTTACAAATGGCGGCAAGCCCAAGTGAAGCGGCAAGCCCAGTGCAAGAGCAAAGGCTCCGTCTGCCAATGCCTGTTCTTCCAGCCATTGCGGCGCGGATATAATTAGCGGAAGCTGAGGAATGTCAATACCAAGGGCTTCCGCCACCTCTGTGGCTACAATTTCCAAACGACCAATTGCCAAACACGGCCCAAAGTTTAGCACAGGCGGAATGCCCAAAGCTTGACACACTGCCTTTAATTTTGGCCCGGCAAGTTCTGCCGCTTCCGGAGTCATCAGGCCGCAGTTTTCGATACCGCCGGATGAACAGCCGGCTGTAAGCACAAGAATATCTTTAGCGATTAGTTCTTTTGTTAATTCCACACTTAGCACATCGTGCCCGCCCGCAACCATGTTAGAGCAGCCAACTACTGCCGCAAGCCCTTTAATTTTACCGGACGCTATTAATTCTATAAGCGGTGCCCATGTGTCGCCCAGGAAGGCTTTTAAGGAAACTTCACTTATGCCTGTAAGAGTATTGTCATTGCCATGGTCGGGCATTAAGTTCATGGGAACACTGCCGCGGCGCGCTTTATAAGAAGCAATAACCTCGTCAACTATCTCGTGAGAAATACGGTCTCGCTCATTAAAGTTAAATTGCTTCAAGTCTGCGTTTGCTTTTTTGGCAATGCTGTCCAAGCAAATTTGCTTTATTTTTAGTTCGTCACAAACGGTTTCGATACCGGGCAATGTACAGTTAAACTCCGATAATACTGCGTCAATACCACCTGTTGCCAAAACGGCTTCACTAATGTAGTTATTACCTGCGTGTCCGTCGAAAACGTTGGTGTAATGCGCCCCGCGAAGCTGTAAGTCTTGTCCTACACAAGTACAGCCAACAAGTTTGAAACCTTTCGCACCTGCGGCCTTTGCTTTTTCAACCGCTTCCGGATGAGCTAAATAATCTTGCAGATGCGCAAACATGGAATGCTGGTGGCCGGTAATCATTATGTTGATATAGTCCGGGTCAATTACGCGCAACCCTACAGGAGCCATACGAATTTCCGGCTCTCCAAGCAGAATGTCGTTGAGGAAATTTGTAAATTGCAAGCCGTAAAGTCCGGTAGAAATGCCAAGGCGCAAGCAATGCAGCAGCATGTCCACAGGGTCAGAGTTTAGGTTTGTAGATGTTTTAACTACTCCGTTGAAAACTTCCGATTTTGCACCACCCGGCAAAAGTCCAAGTTCTTCCCAGCGTTTTAGGCGTGGTGCATATGCCACCTTTTTTGTTAATTCCATTGGCTCATAGGCCGGTTTATTAAGGTCGGCCAAAATCGCGTCCGCAGCTTTAACAGCCTTATCGTACTCGTCCACGCCATCGATACCAAACAGATTACATAGCCTGTCCAAAGCTTTTAAGCCTTTCAGCTTGCCTTTGGCAAGTGCTGTGTTTTTCAAGTTCCGTGCCGTATTTTCCACAACATGAATATAGCAGCCGGAACCTGCTGAAACCGCACGTAGGAAATTGCGGACAACAATTTGGTCGGAATTGGCACCGCAAATGCCCCGCGGCGAACTTGGTGTTATGCGGCATGGGCCGTTGGCACACAGGCGGCAGCACACACCCTGCAACCCAAAACCGCATTTAACCTCTTGTGACTTAACTCTTTGGAATGCTGTCTCTACAGATAAATCCGATACAAAACACTCCATCTTTTTGTCTGCGCTTGCGCAGCCGGAACAACTAAACTTCTGTTTCATCTCCAACTCTCCTTTTCAGTTTCTTAGAACTTGCTCCATGGTTTTTAACTTCATTTCGTTCATAAGCATGTTTTGAATGCGAACAAGCTCATGGTGAACCATACATGGCAAATTCTCGCTGTTATGTTGACATTCTACATCCTCTCGCAAACATTCAAATACGAATAATCTGTCATCAATACTACTAACAACATCATACATTGTAAAAGTCCCAAGAGGTTTAGCAATGTAGTACCCGCCGTCCGGGCCGCGCTTACTTTTTACAAGCTTTGCGTCTTGCATTTTTTTTAGTATTTTGTATGCGTACTTGTGTGGGATATGCTCTATTTTGCATACATCTTCCACCTTTTTCATTTTCATGTCGGCCAGGGTACGCATAATCCGAAGGCCATAGTCACATTCTTTTGTTAGCAGCATTTCTACTGTCTCCCCCCATATTTAGTTCAATGTCATGGTATTATACTTGACCAATTTTGTCAAGTATAATGTTTCCTTCTTTAATAAATAATTGCTATATTGTTTTACCATAGATTGTTATGTATAATTGAACGTGCAAATAATTTTGTATGCAGACGCATACTACAAAGGAGTTATTATGATTTTTGGTGGCTTTGACCTGCAGTGGATGTTATTTGGGCTTCCCGCAATAATAATAGCGTTAACTTTTCATGAGTTTTCTCATGGACTTGCGGCATATCTTTTAGGAGATAAAACTGCAAAACGCGATGGCAGATTATCCTTTAATCCGATAAGGCACATAGACCCTGTAGGGTTAATAATGATGCTGCTCTTTAGATTTGGCTGGGCAAAACCGGTTATGGTTAACCCGTATAATTTAAAGAACCCCAAACAGGACATGGCAATAATCTCTGTCGCGGGGCCGCTGTCAAACTTTATTTTGGCGTTTATTACAATGATAATTTTAGTATTTTTTATTCATGCATTTGGTATGCGCGGCGGCACCGCAGTTAACAACATCGCCACTTTTCTTTCTGTGCTGGTTCAAATCAATGTGGTCTTAGGCGTATTTAACATGCTGCCAATACCTCCGCTGGACGGGTCAAAAATATTTGGTTTTATATTACCGGATCATCTTTATTTTAGATACATCGGCTTCCGCTATGGAATGTTTGTATTAATGGGGCTGGTTTTATTCGGGCTTGTAGGAATTATTATGGGGCCGTTCATAATGGCCATAATAAATGCCTTTTATAGCGCGGCATCGCAAATATATGTATTTTTTATGTAGGCTGTCTTGTTTTCAAACCACCAGACAGCCTACATAATGTACTTTTTACACCGTACCCGGCAGCAACCTGTTTTGCATTGGTGCAGGCCGTTCCGGTTTAGATGTTATATCTATTTGGGCTTTTGCCGTGCTGCTGCGGGCAAAGGCAGTCATAACTTCCAGTACATGGAACGTCAAATCTACACCGGCCCTTGGCTTCGTCTTTGCTTCAAGGGCTTTTGCCATATCCGCAAGCCCAAGGCCACGGCTGTTTTCCGGATAGTCAAATGTTAAAGGCATTTCCATAAACCTGCCTGCTTCCGGGCGGTACAGACGAACAGACCCGCCAAATGTGTTAGGATCCGGTACGGAAAGTGTGCCTTCTGTGCCATAAATTTCGATTATGGGCAGGTTGTGGGCAAATACATCGAAGGACTGGATAATTGTACCTACCGCGCCGTTTGCGTAAGACATTTGCCCCGCGATGTGGGTATCAACTTCTACTTCTACAATTTTGCCGAAGTGGGGCCGGCTTGTTATCCTGCGGGTATCAAAAGATTTTTTAGCTACGCCGCTTACAGATTCCACCGCGCCCAGCAAGTTAACAAGGGCGGTAATATAATACGGCCCCATATCCATCATTGGCCCGCCGCCAAACTGATAGTAAAACTCCGGATCCGGGTGCCAGGTTTCGTGGCCGCGGCACACCATAAACGCCGTTGCCGCCACCGGGCGGCCAATGTACCCGTCGTCAATTAACTTACGGCAGGTTTGTACTCCGGCACCAAGGAAAGTATCGGGTGCGCCGCCAAGAAGTACACCTTTTTTCTCTGCGGCTTCACGGGCTTTAATACCTTCTTCCAAGGTCGCACCAAGAGGTTTTTCTGCATAAACGTGCTTACCCGCAGCAATCGCTGCCATGTTAACGTCATAATGCTCGTATGGGCGGGTCAGGTTCAAAATTATTTCGATGCTGTCATCGGTAAACATTTCGTGCATATCTTTATATTTTTTTAAGTTATATTCTGCCGCTGCTTTTTCCGCACGTTCGTCAATAAGGTCACATACGCCGACAAGTTCTGTATTCGCGAACATTTTAGTAAGGTTTGTAAGATAGATGCCGGAGATCGCGCCGCATCCGACAATACCGATTTTTGTTTTTTTCACTTTACATACTCCTCTTTTAATACATTTTCGCGGTGTTTTCAAACCGCTCGGTTGTTAAGCCATTAGCTTTTGCAAAAGCTTTGCCTTCTGCTGCCCATAACATCCCACGGCGCATAATTTCTTGCGCGTTTGGGGAATTGTCAAAAACATCGTCATGGTGGCCAAGGGAATTATAGAATACGCGGCCAAGCCCCCACATTTTTGTCCAAGCCACAGGCATATCCACAGGTTTATTGGAAATATGGTAATAAGGTACGTCCGGGTGCGGGAAGCGTGTAGTAGCCAAAACTTCCACCGCAGGGTCTATGTGCAAATAATAATGCTCGCTGCATACAGGGAAATCGTGAAGCCCTTCTGTAATAGGGTTAGAGCAAGACGTAATGTTTACCATGTAATTGATACCGTCACCACCCGGGTGGCTTACCCATTGGCCGCCGGTGATAAACTGCCACTGAGTATCATTGCGGAAAGAGTCACACATTCCCCCATGGCAACCGGCCAAGCCTACGCCGTTGGCCACAGCTTTGGCTACATTTGCCGTATACTTTCCGTCTATGTGGCCCATTGTCCAGCAGGCTACCATTAAATCCAATTCCATTAGGGCGTCTAAATCGCCCAAGCAGTCTAAATTGTCGGAAACGGTTACTTCAAACCCTTCCTTTTCCAGAATGTTTGCAAAACGTTTCGATACCAGAATAGGCTCATGGCCGTCCCAGCCACCTTGAAAAATTAGTGCTTTTTTCATATGTTACCTCCTGATGGATATTATTTGGTTTATACTTTATCATATATTGCGGCATTGTGATAGAATTATTTCAGACAATTAGCATAATTTTGCGTACATTTAAGTGAAATGTATAAAGCTGGTATTTTACCCCCTGATATCAGGGGGTAGGAGACAAATATATGCCACATTAGCAATGTTACAAAAAAATAGATAGGAGATCAAAACACATGTCAACTTCACCATTAACCAAGCCGGAATTTTTATCCCAGCTTGAAAGCAAACTTATGGTACTGCCGGACAACGAGCGTAAAAACGCCCTGGATTATTACGATAAGTTTATCGAAAATTCCCCGGACCAAGCCGCCGCAATTGCAGGCCTTGGCGCGCCCGGCGAAGTAGCGGCAGATATTCTTGCAAGCTACGTAAAACGGGAAAGCCATGCCACACCGGTACCCAACGCGCCAGCACCCGAAAGCAGCGGCATTAGCCACACTCCCGTCGCACCTCCGCCACCCCCGCCTGTTCATGCACACGTACGCCGTTCCAACTATTGGTGGATAATCGTAATTATCGCCATATTGGCTGCCCCGGCAATTATTGGTGTTGTTGTTGGCTTAGGCGGCGGGCTATTCGGCCTGTTTGTGGGCCTGTGGTCCATAATTTTTGCTTTTGCCGTAAGCGGTGCAGCGTTTCTGGCAACCGGCATAACCAGCCTGGCTTTGTCTGTATTTATCATTTTCCGGGATACAGGGTTTGGGCTTCAAGCCGCGGGCATGGGGCTTGTGTTTATAGGCTGCGGGATCTTATTTATTAAACTTACGGTAGCAATCGCACGGTGGCTAATCTCCCTGATAAAATGGGGAATTGATAAAATAAGAGGGAGGTTTCACTATGAACGAGCAATATAATACGGCAGCATCCATAGACACTTGGGAAAGGCGGCGTTACCGCAAACCGTGGGGCAAAATAGCTGTTTTTCTAATAATAGTTGGTGCCGCCTTGTTTGCGGCAGGCTGGGCTTCCGGTGCCCGCGGGGGGCGAGTTTACTTCGAAAGCGGCCTGCGGATTGAAACTCCCCCATTTAATATTCCTGAATCATTACGTGCCGCACATATAGATTTAAGCAGTAATATTCACACAGTAACCGTTAATGCAACTTCCTGCGCCATACGTATTGTGCCAACATCCGCCGACAGGCCGCAAGTTGTCTCCTCGGAAAGCAGGGACATGGTCGTAAACGAAGTTAGCGGGCGTTTATATGTAGACACCAGAAGTGCAGACGCATGGTTTATAGGCGGCGTAAACAGGAACCGGAGAAATTGGCATATTATGAACATCGGCACCTTTGGCGTTTCATGGAACCGCTCGGGCAGCACATCATTCATGGACTTTAACTTCGATTTCGATAACTTTTCTTTAAGCAACCGGACCGGCAACACAATAACCGTTTACCTCCCGGACAGTGTACAGCAAATTGAAGCCAGAAGCACATCGGGTTCTGTCCGCCTAGAAAACATCTCGACTACACGGTTAAATTTACGCTCTACCAGCGGCAGCGTTAATGTCGATGGCGGAACCCACCGAAACACCCGCTTGCAAAGCACTTCCGGCTCTGTCCGCGGCAACGGATATTTTGCCGGGGGCATTTATGCCAGGTCCACAAGCGGAGGCGTGAATATTCAAGACTACAGCACAGCACACCGCAATACAGACAGCATACATTTACAATCCACTTCCGGCAGCGTAAGGTTTAGCACCCGCGCACCCATAAGCGACTTTAGTTATGAGTTGTCCGTTACATCCGGTTCTGTTCGGATAGACGGCTCATCTGTAAGCGGTAGGCGGGTCAGCGGCGGCACCGGAAATGTGCCAATTAATGCCAGAAGTACAAGCGGAAGCATACATCTAGATTTTTCCAGATAGACTAATGACAAAAATCTCTTGAAAAAGAGGTTTTTTTCTTTGACGTAAATCGACTTCTCGTTTATACTTTTATATAGATTTTGGGAAGTTGGGGTTTTAGTGAAAATTTTAATGACTTTGCTCGTTTTTGTTCTTATAATTATTTTTTTTGGACTGACAGTTTATAATGAAGCTATAATCGAGACACTGGCAGAGGACTCGTCTTTATCTGCCGTGGAATTTTATATTGCTCAAATACCCGAAATTCCTACGGAAGATGAGGCGACTTACGAGGAATATTTTCCTTATTTTTATATTCCGGCCCCACCAATGCCAGAGCCGCCGACTCCGCCGCCACCGCCGTACAAAATAGCCATTACATTTGACGACGGCCCGTCCAGATACACCGGCTACATTTTAGATATATTAGAAGAACACAACGCCAGGGCAACTTTTTTTGTACTTGGCAACCGCATTCATTCCCGCGCAGACATAATAATCCGCGCCGCCGAACTTGGTAACGAAATTGCAGGCCATTCATGGAACCACAGGGACTTTTCACGTCTGGTGGCAGACGCAATACGCCAGCAGATTAAAGATACCAACGCAGCAATTGAATATGTATTGGGTGAACCGCCGCCACCATTCTTCCGTCCGCCATACGGTGTTGTTACCTCTAGGGTGCGCCGCGTGGCAGAAGAGTTTGGGTACGCAATAGTTAACTGGTCTATAGACCCAAGAGACTGGCAAAACAGAGACGCGGACATAATTTACTACCATGTGATGAATCACGCGGTAGACGGTGCAATAGTGCTTTTGCACGACATTCGCCCATATACAGCAGAAGCTGTACAGCGTATTGTCCCAAGCCTTATGGAAAGAGGCTTTGAACTGGTTACAGTTTCGGAATTGCTGGAATATTTCTTTGGCGATTTAGTACCGGGCGATGTTTATACAGGGTTTGTAAGACCCCGTGAATAAGAAAGATAAACTCTTATGTTGACACTTTTTTAGAAAACAATTACAATTAATATATTATCAACCTTTGCGTGTACCTTTGGTACATGAAATTACAAGGGGGAGAGCCGATTGAAAAAAACAAGTACACATAATGCAGACGACAGAGCATTTATGGAGCAAGACGATTTTGCCGATGAAATGTCGTCCCCGATTGGGCGATTAATGAGCGATGAAAGCGACGAAGAACCTGCAGAGGAGCCGAATGCCTTTGTTAGTGGTTTTGCTCGCAGCCAGCCGGAAGAAGCACCGGCACCAATTGAACGCCGCCCAAGGCGCGAGCGTCCCGTCTCCCCAAGTTCCGACGAGGACTTTTTTGAGGCCGGTATTCGCGAGGCACGTGCCAGTAAGGACAGAGATCGTCGCAGACGCCCCAATCCGGATCCAAGACCGGCAATGCGGGCCGGTACTCCAACATCCAAAAGGATGGCATCACCCCCTCCTTCCCGCCGCCGCGAGCAAGAGTTCAACCTGCCGGATGCGCCCCCGGAAGATCAATATGATACCTTCCGTCAACGGTACAACCCGGACGAATTGATATCCACCACCCGCGGAATGCGCCCCGTACGCCGGGGGGCTGCCCAGCAGCGGGAAGAAATAGACCTTAGCGCAAGCAGAGGCTTTGCTTCACGCTTTGCAGATGACGAGGGCGAACGCACCAGTCTTGTACGCTGGGTGGCATTTGCCGGTGTAATTGTTGTTTTAGGTTTTATCATTATTTTGGCAACCGGCCGCAGCAGAGCTCTCCGTGATTACAGAGAAGTTAGGTATCAAGTTACCGGCATGGAAGCGGCGTATGCAAGATACAACAGTTTGGTATGGGAAAACGAGGCCATGGCAATTCAAATCGAGTCACTTCAAGACGATATACGTGAGCTTGAAGCCCAGCTTAGGCAGCTTACCACCCCCGATACTCCAGGGATTACAAGACCGGCCGATAACGGGGATGACAACGGTACAACCGATGCACCGCCCGCACAAGGCAACTTCCCGGCCACACATGTTGTAGAAAGCGGTCAAACCCTAAGTTCCATAGCAAGGTTATTCTACGGTCCCGCCACAGACTCCGAGGTCCAATTAAGAGCAAACCGTATTGCCGCGTACAACAACATTGCCGACCCAAGCCTTATCCGGGTAGGAGACGTATTAACAATTCCTGCACTGCCATAAAAAATATGTATATGTAGCCCCCGTTTCGGGGGCTTTTCTTTTTAACTACCAACTAATATGTGCGGCTCTGTTCGCGCTGTCCCACTCTACAGCTGCCTCAAATGCATACATAACAAAACGCAGCGGTATAAACGCGCGGTCATTCACAATTATTGCCGTTCCCATATTGTCCGGCAGCATTTCATCCACAGGAATTACCAGCGTACCCGCAGGCAGGAATATAATTGCAGAGCGTGTCGCACTGTCCCAATCTACTTCCAAACCCAGTGCTTCTGACAGGGTGCGCAACGGAATCATCATGCGGTCTGTAGCTGTATCAATAAATGGTGCGCCGACGCTTATTCGCCGGGTATCATTTAGTGTGTATTCAAGGCTGCCTACAGTAAAAATTAGTGTGTTTATAAACGTTGGTGCAATGTCATCCATTTCCGTTTCATCATATTCTTCCGCATAAGCAGCATACACAATATTATCGGTGGGCTCGTATTCCTGTGTAAGCACCTCACTATATACAGCTTCTTGCTGCTGTGGCGTATATGGTGTACGCGGTGTCCATGGAATGTACGTAATGGAAGGCGGCGGTTGCACCGTTACCGGAGGCGGAGGTATTACCGGAGGCAGATGTGGCGGCAAAGGCGGCTGAAATGGAGGAAGTGTAACCTCTGCCAATACCAATGCAGCCATAGCCGTTTGCAGTGCGGTGTAGGCAGCATCAACTTGTTCTTGGGTTGCTTCTGCGTTTGCCAATACTGCTTGTGCGGCTGTTTTGGCTGCCAGCAGATTAGCCCAGCTGCTTGCGGTATACCTGTTTGGGTTAAGCGCGAGAGATTGGGTTACTAATGCCTGTAAATCATAAAAATCAACGGAAGGCTCATAATTGCAATTGCAATTTGGATGGTCTTGGCAGCACGGCGGTTCTGCTGTATCTACCCATATAGCATAAAGGGTAATGTTTTGCCCGGGCATAATCATGTATTCACTAACCGCAAAAGATGTACCCGTACCGTCGGGGGATGTGTTCCATTCCTTTAGAACTTTGTCTTCCGGCGGAATAATTCCCTCCACATCAGCAGTTCTAAAGTAGGCACCTTCTACCGTAACCCTTCCGGCGGGGGTTGTTCCCGTTGCACCGTTAAGGTCATACGTCAAGGTAAAGCTGAAATTTGCCCGAATATGGTCAAAATACATAACACCGGATAACGGGAATACGGAACCCGAAGGCGCGTTAATAAAAATTTGGAAGCCTTCGATGGTGTTGCTTAAATCGAGGGGTGCCATTGATGCACTCCAACCGGCCCTTACAAAAGCCGAGAAAGGCACAAAATAGAAACCCGGACCGTCTACGACTACACTTGCTTCAAAACCGTTTCCGCCGTACCTAAGCTGTATCATAACAGATTCGCCGTTACCGTCTGCCCAGAAAGATATGCCGTCGTAGTCCATAAAGTTGCCCTCTATCGAGCGGATAACCCCAAGCCACGCACTGACATTAAACAAAGTGTATTCGTATCTCATGCTAAACCGGTTACCGGGTATGTTGGGAATATTTACGGAACACAAGGATACTCTTGCATAAGCATCGCTGACATCGCCCATTGTCCATGTGTGATTTAGCAGAGCTATGTTGCCAAAATAACCTTCGAAATCGTCTATCATGTAGTACGGCATTATATAAGGCTCATCAAAAATCATGTTGGACCGGCCAAGCACTTGGCCACCCGCCAAAATCTCGAAGCCCCCGGCATCCCCAACCACCGACGCAATTTCTTCATCTGCAAAAATGGCTTCGTAGTAACCTGTTTGGGTATTTAAGGCTGCTCTTTTAATAATTTCTTTGCCGCCGTGGGTATATAATCGGATATAAATATCATAAACAACATTTCTTATGCTGACAGCAACTGTTGTACCTTGCGTAATAAACGACCCGGCCACCGGGGTAACTACCCAACCTGTGGTATGTGCCGCGCCAATTGCAATGTCGCTGTCCATATCATAAAAGCCATGGCCCATTGCAAACACTGTTTGCGGACTGTTTACAAAATTGTTGATGTGCGCAGGCAGTGACGGGTAGCCGCGTGATGGCGACGTTAGGAAAGGCGTAAACCTGTAAGCATACGTATTATGCCATACCAGCATAAAGGCAAAATTACCTGCTTCGCTTAGCACGCGCAATACGTCCGCATGGTAGGTAGGCTGATGTTCGGAGGCATTGTGCGGGTGGTTGTGCGCAGGCTGGTGTCCATATTCGGTTAGTGCCGCAACTTTGCCGTTTCTTCTTGCAAAATTGCTTACAACTTGTACCGTAGTGGCAAAACCTTCGCTGGTACCCGGGAAATCCAGGTATTGGTCAAATCCAATAATGTCAACCCACTCGTTACCGGGATAACGGGCGGCAAAGACTTCTTCTGTGGGGAACGGGCCGTTTGGTGAAATTACGTACAATAAATTGTGTACGCCTCTGTAATCCCTCAAATATTCCACCGTGTAACGCCACACATTTTTAAACCCTTCCGGTGATACAAAGGCGTCGCCCCACCAAAACCAGCTTCCGTTTGTTTCATGGAAAGGCCGAAAAAGTACCGGAATATCGTCTTGCTGTAAGTCAAGGGCAAACTCGGCAACCAAGTCCAGATAATGCCTGAACAGTAAGTTTGCATCGCCGCCCGGCAGGATTCTGCTCATGGTATTTCCACCTGTTGCAGTACAAGAGTTGCGCCCGCCATAGTTGGCAGAAGAATGCCCAAACGCCGCAATGGCTTCTGCTGCGTCGGAATAAGGCCCAACATTTATCAACCGGTCATCAATAAGAAGCCCGAAATTTGGCATATGGGCAGAAAGGGTGACAATACCGCCGTTGGCGGCCCATTGCCTGGCCAAATCTGCAGAGCCAAGTCTGCGGTTTGCAGGATTGCTTGCACCTGCCGGCTCAAAGCCAAAGAAAGACAGGGTATCAAAACCCATAATTGCCGGATATTCACCGGTTACCATGGTAATGTCGTTAAAGTACAGTATGTCGTTTCGCAGTCCGTAAACCGCCACATTGGCATGGTTGCTTGTAGGCGGTCTGTTGGGGAACCTGGCCGCGGTAAACCTTTGCCCGCCGCCGCCTGCATTAATAAATGTTGGGTTTTGCATACCAACCAGCATGTAGTCAGACGCTGCAATGCCATGCATAAAGGCAAGCAGCCTTCTTGTGTTGGGCGTTGCGTTGTGGTCTACGATAGATATGGCATTTGGGTAATTTAACTGACCAACCCTGACACCCGGTAAAAGGCTTGACATTGCGCCTGCGCCGGAAGGTATGACACCTGTGTTAAACACAAAGTCGGTTACATAAACGGAAGTATCAAGAGCGGTATTGTTAAGCCAAATATCTAAGTGGAAGTAGTCCATAACTACATCACCGGAAATTTTTGGCTCGAACCAAAACACATGAGCGTAAGAGCGGAACCCGTCGGCAGGAGTATTACCAGCAGAACTTTCTACTCTATGGCCGTCAAAAATTACCCTGTGCCCGTTTGCATCAAAACCACTAAGTTCCGTATAAATATTGTGGTGTACCCCGTCCTGTATAAATATATTAAAGCTGATCATATTCCACAGTGGGTCAAGCTCCAGGTTCAAGCCATCGGGGGAAAGCACTCTTACACCGCGCCAAACATTACTTCCGCCTGCCGTAATACCGGAATCGGTAATTCTAAGCCTGTCTCCGGGGAAATCCGGTACATATGCCGTGGGGCTTCCCGCCGCGCCGTCACCGATTGGGGCAGCACTCCAGCCGGTATAGCTGCCAAAGCTAAACTCACCGGTAAAATCTGCGTGTACAAACCGCATATCGGTAATATAAACGGGCATGGCACTTATGTGGCCTTCAAACCAAATTTCCAGTTGAACGGAAGTTACAACAGCAGCAGGCGTTGCAAAGTTAAGCACGACCCCCTGTGTGCGGTAATTTGGAGGCATATCTGCATTAACCGATGTCATTAAATCTTGCACAGTCGATACAAAAACCGGTTGATTGCTTGCATCAAAAGCCGTTAGCCTAAAATTGGTGACAGAACTTCCGTCCTCGGGGTAAATAAAGTTGAAATGAAATTGGTTCCAATCCTGTAAACCCCAATTTAAACCTTCATGAGTTAATGTAAGCCCGGCTCCGGCTGTATCCAAGCCATGGCCTGTTATCATTAAGGCAATTTCATCAACATCTGTTGTATTAACAGCAGCCACAGGCGTCAGGCCCGCCACGGTAGTTGTGGCAACCCACTCATCAAAATGAGTTAAATCAACAACGCCGCCCAACTGGCCAATAGTAGGCCGGATATAATCAAATGTAAGACCGTATACAAAAAACGGATCTGCAGCTTCTGCGTTTATACTGGATGTAAATTGCAATTCTACTCTGTCAATAATTCTTCCGGATGCATCCGGCATAAAAAAGCTTACAGATCTTTTTTGATAATTCCCGCCAAGGGAACTGTTCCACCCTTGTTGACCTCCTTGTACAGAGGCA
The DNA here is from genome assembly GCA_009786175.1 of Bacillota bacterium. Next base: position 22,859 of record WQTQ01000229.1, read on the forward strand.
GCAGCTCCCGTTGAAATAACGCCGCCTGCCTCGTCAAAAAATGTGTAAACAACTTGCATAATGCCAAGGTTCCATGTTCTAAACATGAATGTTAAGCTAAACCTGTTCCATCTTGGGTTTATACCCAAGTCCCAATTCAAACCGGGTTCGGAAGTTAAGGTTAATGTACCCCTTGCATTGGCCGGCGGGCCAAACCCCGGGTTATTTACTCTAAGGGCAGGCTCAATAACCGGCGGGTCTGTAACTATAGGAAAAACTGTATACATAAAGTGGTCTACAGACGGGGTAATACCGGCAGCGGCAGTGGAAACCCCGCTCCAATTACCGGTTTGCGCAAGGTCTATGGTGCCGTCACTAATAAGGCTTAGGCCTGTAGAAATGGCACTTTGTTCCCCATAAACCGGCATTGACGGCACTGTACCCAAAACCAGGGCAAATGCCAGCAATAATACCAAAAATCTTGTGCCGTGCTTGCATTTCTGCATTTTATCTCCTCCTCTGTTCAATCCCCAACAATTTAGCACCCCCTGATATCAGGGGGTGCTGGGGCAATTTAAAACTTACTCGGGGTTAACTAACGTCACTTCAACCGCTTGCCCGTTCAGCGTTACCGTAAGATAAATCCGCTGCCAAGGGGTACGGGTATTAACATCGATAAAATTGACATAACCCTGGTTAGTCCAAGGCTGATTGACACGTACCAAGTCCATGGCATAGTCACCGGTTGGGAAGGCTGCGGTTACGGTCAAGTCTTGATAGGGAACAAGGGTATTTACACCGTCAAGCTGTATCCACATACGGATTAAACCTGCCGCCGCAAGTGACGCGTTGGGCCTGCTTGGGCTGCCGCCCGGGCCATTGTTGAATATATCCAAGGTCAGTACCGGCATAATATCTTCGAAAACAGCGCGGGCAACAACAGAATTGTTAGGCATTGCAATAAAGGCGTTACTGTCATACCTGTCAAAACCGGGCCAGAAATCTGCGCCTTCAAGTTCCCAATAGCTGAAACGCATACCCTGCGGGATATTTGCACGCAGAGGAACTCTTGCGCCGTATACAAATTTTCTGCCTTCGGTCAGGTCGTAAATTATTGTGCCGCCATATACAACCAGGGGATTGCCAACCGGTGTCCACTCGTTGCCGGACGCGGCTATCATACTGAACAGATTAATATAGTCGCCGTACTGGTTGTTCATAAACGCGAACTGGTTTACATGGCTCCAGCCTTCGTCCATCCAGCGTTGCGGCCCGTAAATAGATGCCAAAACCGTCATTGGCCCCCAGAAAGCATTCCAAGAATTAGCACCCCATGGATGTGATAAGTTTGGTGTACCGTCTAGCCAGCGGCCTATTACACCGTCTACCAAAACATTAGTGCCGCCGCCGGGGATGTCGCCAAATATGCGGAACCTGCCATCTGTTTCATTGTAAACAAATGTGTTGTACGCATAGGTTGTAAGATGCTCTACAGGAGTTGTGCCGGAGAACATGATGTCTACACCCAAACGCCATGGCACACGGCAAGCGTTCCAGTGTCTTGCGCCGTCGCTTGTACTTTCGTGGAATTGCTGGCCCGGAGTATATCTGCCGCCTTGTACCGGGATAATCCAAGTGTTGTTAACGTTATCCCACCGTATAAAGTCGTTGACTACGCCTGTCGGCGTCTCAAGGCCTACATAGGTGGTTATAAATTCTAATGCACCGTAAGTTACGTCAATAACACGCTGCCAGTCATTTTCCGGGTTAACCGCTTTGTAGGCTTTTAAATGCTGCATAATAAAGTCGGATGCGCGTGATAACCTTACGTTTGCTTGCTGGTTGCCGCCCACCCAGTTTCCTATTGTTAAGTGGTAGTTACCGCCGCCGTCTCTGTTTGGCGGCGCGGCATTGGCGGGGCCAACATGGCTTTGTGTGCGGTGTACGTTCATCAGCCAAATATCATTAACCATTCTGTTTGCCCATTCGGCATAACCGTAAACCGCTGTGTATGGGGTAACAGGGCACCATACGGGTACATCACCCCACTGCTCTGCGGCAAGGATAAGCGCGTACGCTATATCCATGCAGCCGTCGGTAGCATTGGAAGGGCCGCTTTCCCGCCTAAACCCGCCGATATTGGCATCGTAGTGAATTGACCATGCCATTAGATAACTGGCCCTAAAGTTGGCAGGAATATTGCCGCGGTAAGCGTTATTGTTGATATTTGCATTTGCCGCCGTAGAGCGGTGGCCATACACAATATGCTGCGGGTGTGTGGGCCAATGCCTTACAGAGCGGAACATTCCGTCAAAGAACAGCCTTGCGTTTACACGTTCTATGCCAAAATGCTCTTGCAACTGAACAGGCAGCGAGTCGAACATTATTTGCCTGATAGTTGTGGTTCTGCCATTAAATTCGAAAGGAATATCTTCCGAACCTGCCATTTGTACAAGCATCATCATGCCGTAACCCATAGATTCCGACACCGTAACCCTGCGTGATGTTGCCGTACTGGCACTGCCGCCTGTTCCGTGGTCCAGGAACATCAGCATACGGAAGATTTCCGGCGTGTGAAGTGTAGCCGGGTCTACAATAAACTGGCCATGTACCGTTGTAAGGAATTCTTCTGCAGGGTGGCCCGTTATGGCACCGGCCCATGGGCGTCCTTCTACAATAGTAGCAAACGCGCGAAGAACATCCTCATTCATTTGCTCTTGTGTAAACCCTGTAGGCCTGAATAGTTCCACAACCCTGCCGGTGTCAAGCCCCGCCTGCGGAAACGGTCTGCTTTCCGTTGCCTGCGGCAATATAGGGTGTTGAATTACTGCTACTGTAAAGTACAGCGTATGCACGTCGTAAGTTATTGTAAGAACAAGTTCCGGGTTTGCTTCACGGTTGTAAAAGCCGGTAACCATATCTGTAGTTACAGGCACACGTCTGTAAGTGCCGTCGCTGTAAGTCACAACAACGTATAACCCGGTTACATCAAGGGCATCGCCAACAAAGTAAGTTGTCCTTGCACCGTCATATTCCAATACAACAGATTCAACAACCGGGGTTGTCCGTAAAGTAGCCAAAAATTCTTCTACTATCCTGTCAATCAGCCATTGCTCTACAAGCGGGCTGTCAACGATAACCCGCAGGTTTGCAAGAGCTCTTGTGTATGCGGCAAAATCATCAACGTCCTCCGCTGTTAAATCGCCATAATTTTCGGCCAGGTAGTACAACTGAGTTCTGTCGGTGTCCGGCAACGGACGGGGGCCGTTCCATACGGTTACGTAATCCACATACATATGGTGAGTTTCACCGCTGTAGAAAAGCGGCGAATTTAACACGGCGTTGGGGCCTCCGCCCCCGGGAAGGGCCCAAAGTGCAGATTCCATTGATAATTTCATGTAATTGGGGTTCCTGTTTACGGCTAAACCCACTTGCGGCGGCAATTCGGACAGTCTGCCCACTTCAATGCCGTTAACAAAGAAGATATAGTCATCCGGCGACCACTCTACGGCAAATGTGTGGAACGCGCCGTCATAAATACTAACATCGGCGATGTGCCTGGAATCGCGCCATCTGGATGTACCCGGATGGTTGTATCCTCTTGCTGCCGAAGCTGTGCTGGACCACCACAATGCCCAGTTAAAGCGGCAGTTATTGTGGCCGTTAATCGACTCTACAATGTCAATTTCCTGGCCCCTTACAGAGTATGTGCCGGTGTAGGCAAAATATCTGCTCATTAGCCAGAACGCACCCCACGCACCGTGTACGGCAGTTGGGTCCGGGAAGCTGATACGGGCTTCGTAGAAGCCAAAGGCATTTTCCCAATACACTGCTTCCCAGTCTTGTGACATTGTGCGTACGCCGCCGGCTCTCATTGTGTTGCGCCTTGCACGGGCATGTTGGTTCGCATTCCACCAGCCTGCGTTTTGCTGCCATTCCGGTGCGCGTGTCTCAAAACCGTCCGGGGATATTTCTATGCCAAGTACAAGCAAGTCTCTTTCTTCATCTATCCAAGCCATGGCCGGGTCCCAATAAGACATGTCTTGACGCCACAAGTAAGGTGTCGCTCTTGCAAAACCGGAAGCAGGAGTGCCGTCGCTGTATTCACGGTGTGCGGTTATCATACCGGGCCTGTTTGGGTCTGTGTCTATCGGGTTAGAAAAATCATCGTGGAAAATAACGCCTGCAACTTCAATTTCAGGGCCTGTCGCCTCGAATGTGATAAAAATGTGCAGGTTGTCGCCCCTGTGCTCGCTGGTAATGTTTGTTACCCGCTCTGTGGGCAGCCCCACTATATCTTCGTGGGTAATATTGTTTGCCGCAAAACTTGGGGGCATACTTGCAGGGATATTTTGCCACCATCTCATATCTTCGATGTCAATGGGAAGGCCTAACTCTAACGGAGTCCAGTATACGCCGTGCCATTCCGGGTTTGGCTCTAAAATCCATTCCAGGGTATACACCGTATCAGGCAAGAAGTAACGCTCTATCGGCGGATACCAAACTAAAGTGTGGTCGTAGCCGTAGTTGTGGCCGGGAAGCGGTGTGCCGCCGATTGCGCGGGCATTACCCTGCGTAAGTGCCCATCTGTACAAGCTTGCAGGGAAATGTCCTGCTACCGGGCTTGGGATTGGCCTTACTCTGAACTCATGTAAAGGAGCAGGCTGATACAGTGCGTTTACAAGCAGCACATGAACTGTTTGGCCATATGCGGTAATGTAGAGGTTAATATACTGCCATGAACCACCATCCTTGTTAACATCCAACAGATTGAAATAATCCAGCCAGCCTGTACCTGCTTGCCATACACGGCCTACTCTAATAAATTCCTCTGCACAATTACCGTCTTGGTCGGTGGCCACAATTGTATCTGCCGCCGCTAGGTATACGGGAGCGTTTACACCGTCAAGCTGTGTCCACATACGTATTATACCTGCGGCTGCAAGGCCTTCATTTGGCCTGCTTGGGCTGCCGCCCGGGCCATTGTTAAAAATATCAAAACTTAATTCCGGGCCTGTTTCAAGTAAATTAACATTTGGCCTTGGCCCGTTCCATACGGCTACATAGTCGATGATCATTTCGCCGTAAAGGTCACGTGGGAAGTTGAAGTTACTGCCCACCGCGTTTAACGCCCATAAAGCAGTTTCTACGGAAAGTTTTATATAACTTGGGTTTTCTGTTACCTGGTGCGCCCTTGCGCGGTTTCCGGCGGCACCGGTCATTTGACGCATCCTGCAAAGGCTGGCAAATTCATAGCCATTTACAAAAAACCTGTAATTTGTAGGCGACCATTCCACAGAAAAAGTATGGTAATTGCCGTCGTAGATGTTTTGCCAATTACCGGCCAACGGGCCGGGAGCAACGCTGGTAACAGCCTGAGAAACACTTTGTACACTTCCGCCTTCTACATATCCGCCCCAGTGGATGGCAGCGTTAAAGCGTTGGTTTTGATGGTTGTTGATAGACTCGAAAACATCTATTTCTGTTCCGGACCTGCCGGTACTGCCAGGCCTTGCGGCTTCAAAAGTCAAGTTGCGGTTCATAAGCCAGAATGCACCCCATGTACCTTGCTTGTTGTGCTGATACTCAACAGGGAACCTGATACGGGCTTCGTAGTAACCAAAAGCATGTTCAAATGTTGCTTCAAGCCAGCAAGAGGTTAAAGTACGCACAGCCCCGGCCCGAACAAAATTGTTAGAAGCGCGCGTCATTTGGGCAGGTGTAAGAGGCGGCCAGTAGTTCCACCACCCAGGCATATGCTCGAAGAACATTTCAGGAGGTGCCAGTTCATAAGCCAGTACCATTTGGTTATTCCTGATAAAGGACATTTCATCTGTCCAGATAGACATATTTTGACGGAACAAGTTATTTGGGGCCCTGTCGAAATATCCTGTAAGGCCGAATTCATTTTCCGGACCGGAGAAATTTTCAAATAACAGAAGACGTGCTTCTTCTAATTCGGGGCCGGTAGGCGCGAAAGTAACGGAAACATGAAAATTGTCCCCGACAAACCACGCGTTACTGTCTACAACGCCTTCTGTCGGCAGCCCAACCACTTGGTCAAGTGTGGCACCAATTACATAAAAGCTGGCGGGCACGTCGTCGCCAAATACTGCCGCCCACATATTTGGGGTTGGGAAACGGTCATGCCAATCCGGTACCCAAACTGCCGTTGCGGGTTCCATAATAATTGTCACCGTATAGCTTGTGTCAGGTAAAAAGTAGCGGGTTATCGTCGGATACCATTCTAGTGTCAAGTAGTAACCAAAGCTGTGTTCAACAATAGCCGGATCTGTTCCGCCGGGGCGCATAGCCCACCTGTACAAGCTGGTTGGGAAATGGCCCGCCACCGGTGCAGCAATAGGTCTTACGCCAAATTCAAGGTGCGCAAACGGATTCTCTCCTCTGAAAACAGCCGTAAATGTTGTGTTTTCCCGCAAATCAAAACCTACCGGATCAACTGTGCCGTCTACACCTGCAACTGTCCAGCCTATAAAACTGTAGCCCGGCAATGCTTCCGGATACGGGACGCTATTGGCCGGAATCACCCAGCCGTCACGTACACGGACAGGGTTGCTCCATGGGGTTAACGGTATTTCAACGCCGCCGTTACCGGCTGCAAAGGTTGCATAGTGGAACAGTATGTTGAACCTTGCCGTAAACGCCAAGTCCTCTTGCACGTTTCCATGCACTGCAGGATCGTGCGGATACCAGCCCGCGAAGTAGAAACCGCGTCTTGCTTCCGCAGTCGGAATTGCTTCCGCAGGAATTGGCCTGCCATGGGGTACTTCCACGGTTGTTGTAACAGGCGCATATACGCCCACCGCTCCGTTTCCTACGGTAAATGTTACTGTCCGGTTGGGAACAGGTTCAAACAAATCAACATTCGGTCTTGGCCCATTCCATACGGCAACGTAGTCCACAAGCATTTCGCCGCCATGTGTAGCAATCCATTCCCGTAATACAGGGTCAAAAACAGCCAGCCCCGGGGAATTTGGGTTGCCGTCTTCATCCCTCGACCATGAGCCTATACCTGCCCAGCATGCAGCTTCAACAGACAGTTTTAGATAGTTTGGGTTCTGTGATATGTCACCTACGCCAACAATGCCGGTTTCCCCGGTTTGTATAACCCTATGTGCAGAATCCCGGTTGTATCTGGCAAACTCAACACCGTTTACAAAGTAGATATATTCGTTGGGGTTCCATTCAAGCGAAAAGATATGGAATTCGCCGTCAAACACGTTAAAACCTAAATCAAATTTGTTTTGCGCGCCGTACCAGCTATAGTTTTGGTTAGATGTACGCCTAAAATGTAAAGCAGCGTACACTTCGCTGTTAAACGGATAGTGGAACGATTCGATAATATCTATTTCTGTACCCCTTCTGGCACTTTCTTGGGGATTGGCACCTACAACCCAGTTAGGGGTCATAAGCCAAAATGCACCCCACATATTATTAACAGCCGGAAACTTAATGCGTGCCTCGTAGTATCCAAAGGCATTTTCAAAATGAATATTACCCCCTGTTGCGCTTTGGGTGCGTACTCCGCCCGCTCTTATAAAGTTATCCCTTTGGTGCTGGGTTCTGTTGGCAGGTGCAAGTTCGGTGTCTCTTTCAAAACTTAGCACAAGTAATGTGTCGTCGCCACGGGTTTCGATATTTGACATTTCGTTGCGCCATGCAGACATATCTTGACGCCACCATTGCGGCGCACGGGAAAAATATGTGCTTATGTTGCCTATTCCGGGGCCGCCGGTAAAGTCGTCAAATAATATAAGTTCCGCGTCTTGAATTACGGACCCGGTGGCTTCATACTCAACGGTAATTCTAAGGCTGCCATTATCTCCGAACTCGGAAGTAATATTTCTGACACCTTCGGTAGGAAGTCCGTCAAAGTTTAAATGAGTTATGTTATGGGCTTCAAAACTGCGGGCGAAAGTTGCACCAAAATTATTGCCCCAACGATTGTTTGGTTCCAACACAATTGTTACAGTGTATTCAGTGTCGGGAAGGAAAGTATAGTCTACGTGCGGATACCAGATAAGGGTTTGGTCAAAACCATTATTGTGAGCATTTCCGGCACCGTTATTTCTAAACGGGAACCGGTACAAGCTGGTGTTGAAATGACCTGCCACCGGTGTCCGTATGGTTCTGACCTCGCCAAATATACCATCCCATGGCTGTGGCCCCGGTCCGGGATCTATTTCGCCGCCTACGGCAACCAGCGATACTTCACGTATAAAAATATCGTGTACTTGCTCGCCTATAAAACCGGTACGGCCGCCAAATAAAAACCTGACAGTACCGCTTTCGGTTGTTTGAAGTACCGGTATGGCAGGAGTAAAAGTTTGCCATTCTTCGGTTAAGTTAATTGTAGGCCGCAGCCACCATGGGGCGCGGTTTATCATTTCTACAACGACAGGACGCGGCTGACTGGATCTTGCGGTAATTCTTAGTTCATACTCTACACCGGCATGCAAGATAATATCTTGACTAAGCTGGATTTCCCATTCCTGGTTACCTACATTAATAATATTAAGTCTTTGTGAACCGGCGTCCGGGCCTTCGGTTATAAGTGCAGCCGCGCCAACAACACCCCCTGCAAAACCTTGCCAACTCCATCCGTTACCCGATTCGGTAACCAACCTTGAAAAATCGCCGTTGGCAAGCAAATTTTGCCCCTGGTTTGCCGGGTTTGCCTGATTTCCTGCTGCAGGCTGATAGGCGTAATACTCGTAAACGTAGTATTCACCGCCTTCTTCCGGTTCGGCTGCATAAGTGGGGTGGTCATACCCTTCATCGGACGGAATCTGATAAAAGTACTCATAGCCATCATCTGTGGCTGCTTCCGCATGAAGCGAAATTGGCGGCACAGTACCCAATACCAGGGCAAATGCCAAAAATAATACCATTAACTTCGCACTGCGCTTGCATTTTTGCATCTTGCTTCCTCCTTAGTTTTGTGTTGCGATTACAACTATGGGGGGCTTTTTCATCCCGGTTTTAACCGTCAACACCAACAAAAATTATGGGATTGCTTGCACAAACATTGTATATCATGCGTAAATATTCTTGTCAACAATAAAATTTTCTGTAACTATATGCTTTATGTACAAAAAAAATAAGGACAGGAACAATCCCATCCGTATTTAAAGTTTCGTGTGTATTTCGCTTAAAATTCATACTTTTCCGGCGTAGAAGCATACATCTCCATAAATTCGTCACCGGTCAGAGTTTCTTTTGTAAACAGAAACTCTGCGATTTCTCGCATTTTCTCTCTGTTGCCCTCCAGCAATGTTACAGCCTTATGGTAACATCCATCTAAAATTTTCCGGACTTCTTCATCCAAATCTGCACCGGTGCGCTCGGATACATTCATTACAGAGCGGCCATCCAAGTAGCGGTTTTGTATACTTTCCAGCCCCATCATACCAAATTTTTCGCTCATACCGTACATACTTACCATGGAACGCGCCATACGGGTGGCTTTTTCAATGTCGTTGGACGCGCCTGTGGTTTGGGTATTAAATTCCACTACCTCGGCGGCACGGCCTGCTAAAAGCACAACTATCTCGGAAAGCAGCTCATCCTTAGTTTGGGTAAACCGCTCTTCGTCCGGGGCAGCAAGAACATACCCCAAAGAGCCCTTGGTACGCGGTATAATTGTAATTTTTTCCACGGGCTTCCTTTCTTCCTGAACAGCGCGCGCCAATGCGTGTCCAACTTCGTGGTAGGCCACTATGCGTTTTTCCTTTTCTGTCATGATGCGGTCTTTTTTCTCTTTACCCGCAATTACAACTTCTACTGCCTCCAATAAATCTTCCTGGTGTACTTTATTACGCTTCATACGCACGGCGTGTAAGGCGGCTTCGTTTATCATATTGGCCAAATCTGCCCCTGAACCGCCCGGCGTTATTTTTGCGATACGCATCAGGTCTACATCCGGGCTCATTTTTACCTTTTTGGCATGTAGTTTTAGTATTTTCTCGCGGCCTTTAAGGTCGGGAAGCTCTACATTTATGCGACGGTCGAAACGTCCGGGGCGAAGAAGGGCTTTATCCAAAGTTTCCGGGCGGTTTGTCGCGCCCAATATTACAACGCCTTTGGAAGACTCAAAGCCGTCCATTTCCGCAAGCAACTGGTTAAGAGTCTGCTCGCGCTCGTCATTGGAATTCATCTGATTGTCGCGGCTTTTACCTATCGCATCAATTTCATCAATAAAAATAATACACGGTGAATTGGCGGCCGCCTGTTTAAACAAATCACGCACACGGGACGCGCCAACACCCACAAACATTTCAACAAAATCTGAGCCGGATAACGAAAAGAACGCGACTTTTGCCTCCCCGGCAACAGCCTTTGCAAGCAAGGTTTTACCTGTACCCGGCGGCCCAACAAGCAGCGCGCCTTTTGGCTGTATCGCGCCAATTGCCGTATATTTATCGGGGTTGTGCAAGAAATCTACAATTTCCATCATGCTTTCCTTTGCTTCCTCCTGGCCTTCGAAGTCTGCAAAGGTAACGCCCGTTTTCTTTTCCATATAAACCTTGGCGTTACTTTGCCCAAAGGACATAAAACCGCCTTTGCCGCCACCCATCATACCGCCCATAAAACGGCGCATGATAAACATCAACACCAATATAAACACCAGTATCATGCCAAAATTAAGCACCATGTTTAGTATCCAGTTGTGGTTAACAATAACAGATGTAAACTCTACTTCATGGTACTCCAGCCTGGCAATTAGCTCTGGGTCGGGCATACGGCCCGTATAAACCGTCCTTGCCTGAACAGCCCGCTGTTCCCGCAATTGAGCGTTCGTGCCTGCAATTGCATTAAAGAGATTGTTACCCTGTGCGGGTTCTTCATGCTCTTGTATGACAATTTCGGCTTCATATTGCGCCGCGCCCTCTTCCGTAAGTGTAACCCTAAGCCTGTCCGATCTAACTTCTACCCGCTCTACTCTTCCGGACTCCAGATACTGTATAAATTGGTTGTAGTCTATTTCGCGTGTATTGTCTCTGCCCATATTGCCAATAAGCATGTAGCCAAGCAGTAATATGGAAATAATCAACACAACAGTCATTATGCCGCCGGAAGGGCGGCCCGGCGGCGGATTATTTTTGTCGTTTCTGTTTCTATTATCGTTCAATGATTTTTCACCTTTTTCTACTGCGCGGCTATTGCATGGAAACTATCCTTTAACGCGCTATACAGGCATTTATATATTGGATAACGTTCATCGTACAGCGCAGCGGTTTCTTCGCATGGGGAGTAAATCTCGTTGATGGCAATAAGCTTGCCGCAAGCCTCTTCCACATTAGCAAACGCACCCGCGCCAACCATAGCCAATATAGCCGCACCAAAGGCAGGGCCTTCGCCCGCTTCTATTTTTTCTACTTTTAACCGTAAAATGTCCGCAGTCATCTGGCACCAAAGCGGGCTTTTGGCACCGCCGCCAATTATGCGGGCAGTATTTACGTTGGCCCCAAGCTCACGTACGCGCACCAAAATATCACGTAAGCTGAAAGTTACGCCTTCCATAACCGCCTGGGTCATATCTGCCCGGGTGGTAGTGGTGTTCATGCCAACAAACGCGCCGCGGGCAAATGGGTCGTTGTGAGGTGTACGCTCGCCGGAAAGATACGGTAAGAAATATACAGGGTTTTCCCCTATCTTATTGATATTTTTCTGCTCTGCTTGATAATCCTCTGTATGCAGAATTTCCTCTACCCACCATTTGTTAGAACCTGCGGCAGACAATGTAACGCCCATAAAATGATACTTACCCGTAGAATGGCAAAATGCGTGTATTGCAGCGGGGCTTTTGTCTACGGCAAAATTATCTGCCGCTACAAACAGCACACCGGACGTGCCAAGGGAAACCGAACACATACCCTCGGATACAATGCCGGAACCTATTGCGCCAACCGCTTGGTCGCCGCCGCCAATTACCACTTTAGCAGTTGCGGGCAAGCCGGTTGCTTTTGCGGCTTCCGCTGTTACGGTACCGACTGCTTCATATGAGTGGTAAAGTTTTGCAAGCTGCTCCCGCTTTACGCCTATAATTTCCAACATTTTGTCGGACCAGTCTTGTTTTTTCACGTCCAGCAAAAGCATACCGGAAGCATCGGAATAGTCTGTAGCAAACACACCGGATAATTTGTATGCGATGTAGTCTTTTGGCAGCATAATCTTTTTAATTTTTGCAAAAATTTCGGGTTCATGTTCTTTTACCCATAATATTTTGGGGGCTGTAAAGCCGGTTAGTGCCACATTGGCGGCGTTTTCCAACAAAATTTCGCGGCCAATTGTGTTGTTTAAATAATCGCATTGCGCTTGTGTGCGCTGGTCATTCCATAGTATTGCCCTGCGAAGAACTTTATCATCCTCGTCCAGTGCCACAAGACCGTGCATTTGACCGCTAAAGCTTACTGCGGCAATGTCACCGGGCAAACCGTCACATAATTCTTGAAGCCCGTCTACAGTCTGGTTCCACCAGTCTTCCGGGTCTTGCTCGCTTCTGCCGTCGTCGTACATGTAAAGCGGGTAGTCGCGGCTTGCGATACGCAGTACTTTGCCGTTTTCGTCTATTGCCAAAAGTTTTACCGCAGATGTTCCAATGTCTATTCCAATTGTCAGCATGAAAATTCCACCTTCTATAAAATAATATCTACGTGTGAAAGTATAAACAATAATTGTCAAAATTGCAATTACGGCTTTTTTCGTGCTAAAACAAAAAAAATAATATGTATTTAAAGCCCAATTTGCATCCCATGAATTTCCATGTGTGTAATTTGCTGAAAAAAAGGTTGACTTTAATTTTTGATACTGTTAGTATATGCTTAACGAATTAACAAAGAAAGGAGATGCATTATGAGATTCCCACGTTTAGTTGACACTTTTTCACTTATTGTTGAGATCTTTCAAGTGATTATTGATTGGGCATCAGAGCCCAGGTAGTAAAAACAATGTCACAAGATACCCCCTGATATCAGGGGGTATCTTGTGTAAACCGCTTACCTTTTCACCAAGTACATAACCGGATAATATTTACCGTCCTTGATAGTTATTATGTCCCGCCGGGCGGCTTCATATACATAGGCCATTGTTATAAAGTTAAGGGGCAAATTATAAGCGTGGTTATCCGCAAACGGGATCCGTTTTGGGTAATTCACTTTGTTTGCTTTGCATACCGCCGCAAGCTCATCAAGGCAGGCGTTGCTAAAGCCGTCGCCAAGTTCCCGCTCGATATCGAAGAAAGTGCGTTCGCCTTCTTTAGTGATGTACGGTACGGCGGGAACTTTCGCGTCGTTTTCTTCTTTAATAAGCCCGTGCCGCTCCATGTCGGGCAGAAGTTCCGCCTGGAAAGCATTGACGGTGTTTGTGCGCACGGCTTCAATTATCTGTACTCTTTCCGGCGAGTCTACACTGTATTTCATTTGCGCCCATTGGATAGGCCCAAGAGCAGAGTTCCATTCGCAGGCAGATTCAAGATAATCATTTATGTTTTGTACGCCCGAGCGACCGCTGACACTATACTTTCCGAGTTCGCCGTTAAAGCTGTGGCCGTGTGGGTAGCGGCTGCCAATGGCCTCCCATTTGCCATAGTTAGGGCGGTCCGGCAAATCATTGTTATCCGGCGGATATTTCCCCGTAATTGCCTTTACCAGCCGCCAAGATACGCTTAAACGCAAAGACAGTGCGGCGCAAAGATATTTTTGCGTGGGGTTAAAAGCAGAAAACCCTTCTATTTTGTCATACTGCTTAATTCCCTGCAAAATTATTTGGTTCACACGGTCAAAGGTTTCCTTTGCAAACAGCTTTGCCGCTTCCAGGGCGTTCAGCTTATCTTCCAAAGAACTGATGAAAAAGTCTGTGGCAACTTTTTGCCCTTCCCGCTTCATTAACTGCGCATCAACCAGATTGTTTACGCTTTCTTCTACAAATGCCATTGGTGTGCCCAATGCCCGGGATATTTCCGCAACTGTAAGAGGGTTTTCGTAAGCCACAATTAATACATTTTGGTCTAAAGAGTTTTTTACGCAAGAGAATGGCTCGCCTTTTTGCCCCATTCTCCCATTCATGCCCAGCGTTAAAATTTGTGGGCTGTAGCTGTTTTCGGAATAATTGTCCATGTTTTGTATCCCTTCTTTTATCTTTTTACGGCCGGTATCCAGCCTGCTAAGAACTGTGCCTTTTGGAATGGAAAGCTCTGCTGCAATCTGCTCTACTTTTTGGTTTTTCATGTAGTACCGCACCATAACCTCCCGGTAGGTATGGGAAAGGAAGGCCAGCTCCCGCCTGACGGCCTCTGCTTCCTGGGAACGTTCCAGCCCGCCAAAATCCGCTTCGCTTGGCACTTCGAAAGGCAAATCCCCAAAATATGTTGTGGAAAGCTTGTACTTCCCGCGTAAATACATGAAAAACCGGTTGCGCAAAACAGACAGCAAGTACGCCCTTGGGTTTTGAATTTTCGCGCCCTTGCGCAACGCTTGCAGGGTGTGCAGGTATGTTTCCTGCACCAGCTCTTCTGCCAGCTTTTCGTCACGGGCCTGGGTTAAAGCTGTTTTGTACAGCATGTCCATGTGTTGTGTAAAGTCGTTAAAATCATCCAAGGGGTTCACTCTCCTGTTCACTTGTATTGTCGCGCGAGACATATATATAGTTGCAGATAAAGAGGGATTGATTCGATGAATACATATGGTAATTTTAGGAATTAGTTAAAATCGCAACCCGCCCACCCATGTAGGGCTGCAGTGCCTTTGGAATATTAATACTGCCGTCAGCGTTCTGATGATTCTCCAGCAGCGGGATAAGAATGCGCGGCGACGCAATGCCCGTATTATTCAACGTATAGGCGTACTGCATTTCGCCGTTCTTGTCCCGGTAGCGTATCCCCAGCCGCCGGGCCTGAAAGTCCCCAAGGGTTGAACATGAATGGGTTTCGCAATAGGCACCGCGGCTTGGCATCCAGGTTTCTAATTCGTGTTTTCTGGTTTGCCCAATGCCAATTTCCCCGGTGCAGGCAAGGCAGACACGGTACGGCAGTTCCAGGGCCTGCAAAATGGCTTCCGCGTTTGTAAGCAGTTCGTAGTGCAACGCCTCGGCTTTGGCATCGTCTGCTTCGCACAACACAACCTGCTCTACTTTGTGAAATTGATGAACGCGGTACAACCCCCGGGTGTCGCGGCCATAGGTACCCGCTTCCCGCCTGTAACAAGTAGAAATGCCCGCGTATTTTATTGGGAACTGCTGCATCTGCAATATTTCGTCCTGGTGGAAGCTTACCAGCGGCACTTCCGATGTACCGGCCAGAAACAGGTCGTCGTCCGGCATTTCGTAGGCCTGGTCACGGCCAATTGGGAAATAACCGCTCCCTTCCATTGCCCTCTCTTTTACAAGGTGGGGCACAGACATGGGTGTAAACCCACGAGAAGTCAAAAAGTCTAAAACAAAGCGGTTAACGGCCATTTCCAAAAATACCCCGTCGTTTTTTAAGTAATACGAACGGCTTCCCGCCACTTTGGCGGCCCGCTGAGTGTCCAACATATCATGGAACTCGCACAGTTCTACATGGTCCCGTGGTGTAAAGTCAAACTCACGCACTTGCCCTATCCGCCGCAGTTCTACGTTGTCTTCTTCCCCCTTGCCAATGGGTACTTCCGGGGCAGGTACAGACGGCACCCGCAGCATAAGGCTGTCAAACTCTATGCGAAGACTGCGGGCGTTGTCTTCATGGGCCGACAGTTCGGTTTTAAGCAGACGCGCTTGCTCGGCAATGTTTTCTTTTTCTGCCGCGTCTTTGCAGGTGGGGATTAGTTTTGACAAACGGTTGCGCTCTGCCCGCAGAGCGTCGGTTTTTGTTGTGCTTTCCCGCAACAGGGTGTCTAGGGCCAGAATGCGGTCGATGTCAACAGGCATTCCTTTATTAATTGCGGCCTGCTTGATAATTTCCGGGTTTTGCCTGATGAAGTTGATGCTTAACATAGTTGTATGCTCCTTTTATTTTTATTTGGTATAAAAAAATCTCCCGTCCGCGAAGGGACGAGAGATACAATGCTCCCGTGGTGCCACCCAACTT
>WQTQ01000230.1 GCA_009786175.1 Bacillota bacterium
TATTATATGAAATTAGCCCGTTTGCAGGGCCTGCAATGATAAAATCGTTGTGCATTACGTCGTACCTGCGTTCCGCGTAGCCTTCCGTCACAAAGCGGTCTTCTTCCACACGGGCATGAACCAGTACAACGTCTGCTTCGCCGTCGCGGCCAAGCTGCAACGCCGCGCCTGTGCCAACGGAAATTACACGGATGTCCCATCCGGTTTCTGCCCTAAAATGCGGCAGGATAAAATCTAAAAGGCCGGAATCTTCGGTGCTGGTGGTGGTGGCAAGGGTAATTGTTGCCCGTGATGCCGTCGGCTCGTTTGTACCGTAACTTGAATTACAGGCCGTCGCAGTGGATATGCAAATTAGCAGAAGCGGGATTGTGTACAAGAATTTCTTCATTCCGTCCGCCTTTCAAATTATTAGTCGTGTAAATCGTATCGCTAATTCTATATTGTGTCAATAATTCGAATGATTAAGTTCAGCTACTCACAGAGGCACAGAGTTCACTGAGTAAACTACCCCCTGATATCACATTCGCCGATGTGATATCAGGGGGTAAAATTTAGCTTGTTTCCCCGCGCACCATTTTTCTGTAAATATCACCTGTTGCTGCAGATACCATCAAAGATTTTCGTGGATTCCGCATTTTCTGGTAGTGCTGCTTAAGCAACTCGCAATAATTTAAAGCTTCATAATTATCAAACACTTTTACAAGATAAGGGATTGTAACCGTTGCAATATAGTCGGAAGACGTTTTTTCTTTTAGGGTTGTCAGGTGTTGCAGAGACTTAAACAAAATCACGTATTTTTCATTTTTCTCCCTCTTTGACAAATCCACAGATTCGGCCAGTATGCTGCAAAAAACAGGATCCCTTTTTACTTTGGTTACGCCTTTTTCCATAATAATTGAATAAATTTTCTGATACAAGTTTTCAAAATAGAACAGGCTGCCTATTGGAAAATATTCAAATGCCCGGTCAAAATAATTGATGGCTTCCAGCCATTTTTTGCTGCCCATTTTTACGCAGCCTAAATTGTGGAGGGTTTTGCCGATATACAACTCGTTTTTTGCAACACGGGCTTGCTCGATGCAAATATCCAATAGCTTTTTGGCCACAGACAGTTCGCCAACTCTAAAATAGTTTACGGCAAGAGTGGTGTTAAGGTATAAACCCAAAGCCTTTAATCTATCCTCGCTGTATGTTTTGCAGGTGAGTTCTGCGTACCTGATAGAGTGAAAAGGCTGCCCAAGCCTGGAATAGCAAAGGGAAATGTTATAATAAAGCCCATCTTCTTTGTCGTAAGTCCCTTCTTCCATGTTCAGGGCTTTTAGCAAAAAGTCTAAAGCAGTTTCGTAGCGGCCCAGCTTAAGGTTAAATGCCCCTTTGCAAAAGCAATAGTGGTATAAATTGGGGGGACTCATTTCCTCATACGAACGTTGTAAAACATTTAGTGCTTTTTCCGTGTCTTCCATGTTACCTTTTTCAAGAAACAGGTTTGCTTCAAATATATCATACAGCGTTACTAAATCTTGTTCAAAGGGCAGACATCTTATTGTTTGCAGCTCTGTTCTCATGGCAAGGGCCTCTTCAAGGCGCCCGGCGCAAATAAGATCATACCATACATACAGCCGGTTTCTGTAAACCGCGCGTTCATCTTCAAACAATGGGGCTTCCTCTATGCCCAAAGCCTTTTTTATGGTTTTCAATGTTTGATTATCACATTCAATTGCCCCACGTTCTATTCGGTTTATGGTTGAGACACTGCTGCCAATATCGTCTGCCAAGTTTTCTTGCGACAGCCGCTTAGCAATTCTAATTTGTTTTATTTTTTCGCCAAGAGCCATTTCATGTTTATTTTTCATATTCTCCACCCTTTTTTTCTGGTAAATCCAAAAACATGTAATAATTGTACAACATTTATGTAGAGTGTGAAATAGCTGTAATATTTTCAGGCCGATTATTGCAGAGTATAGCACATTGACCTATCTTTTTGATAGTTAAATTTATACCGACAAGTATTCGCAAGGCAGATTTTTGCCGAAAAACGGGGTAATAACAAAAATTTGAATAATCTTACATAAAACCTAGCAGTCCGGAAAAAAAGAGTTGTTGAATTATAGGCTTGAGACGTTACAATAATAGGTAATTTATCATTAATTACTTACAGAAGAGGGATGTGAAAGAAGCAATGAGAAAAAGTACAAAAAGCAAGTTAATGGCATTGTTGCTGGCAAGTATTATGGTGCTTTCTTTACTGTGGCCAATAAGTTTAGCCGCCGAAGAAAACACAAGCTATACTTCGTACACACAGCAGGAAGAAGACACGGAAGAGTATCTTTCTGTTGTAGATGAAGAATTGGTTAATGAATATGGCCTGCATAATCTTGTTCCGTCACAGTTCATTATACAGCAGCAGACGGGCCTTATTGGTTTTTATGGCGATTATGCGTTGGAAGACAGCGCGGAGCTTACCAGTGTTATTGTAATTTTTAGAAATAACCCTGCCGCCGTTCAGGTAAGGGAAGCACAGGCCCGTGGTATGCGCCTTTCTTACGACATGGCAGAAGTTATTGCGGAAAGTGACCACTCGCTTTTTAGAAGAGAACTTAACGAACTGTTGTCCTCGTCTGTCAGTGCTTTTAGTGCAGAGGGGCAAAATATGTCCTTTGAAATTACTCACGAATACCGCAACTATTTAAACGGTGTAAGCTTAACCCTGCCGTCTAACATGGTTGCGTATCTGGCAAAGTTTGAAAGCGTAGTTGCCGTTTACCCAAATTTTCAGATTGAAATTGGGCCGTTTGATTTTGAGTTATTGCAGAGTGCCATAGAATACGCCGACGACCTTATAAGAAACCCACAGGGTATGGCCGCTGGCCGTGCCAAAATGGGGGCAGACGAAATGCACCAGCTTGGTTTCAGAGGCCAGGGTGTTGTAGTGGCGGTTATCGACTCTGGTATAGACTTGGATCACCCTGCATTTGAAGGTGCATTTTTGACATATGAAGAGATGAGAAGCCGTATGGACAGCTTGCATGGCGCGGGCAGCCACGGTTTTACCAGAGCTGACACCATGTACAGACATGGTGGGTATTTCTTCTTTGGCCGCAACTTTAGGCTGGAAGACAGGCCGACCAGAAATAACCCGAACGAACTGCTGCTGGAAGTACCTCCGGCGCAGCGAAGCTCCCACGGTACCCACGTAGCGGGCACCATAGCAGCCCGTGACACCGGCGGGGAAATATCGGCCCTGGGTGTGGCCCCGGAAGCCCATATAATTGCTTACCGTGTGTTTAACAGAACCGGCGGTGCAGCAGCCGACATGATGGCATCATTTGAAATGATAATGTACGACCGTCCGGACGTTGTAAATATGTCTTTTGGTGCCGCAGGCGACAATAACCCAATGAGCGTACTTGCAATCCCCGTTACCAACATCGCGCTTCTGCACCCGGAAATTGTGCTGGTTAACTCTATGGGTAACAGCGGCTCTAATAACCAAAATGACAATAACAACTTCTTTTCCGGCACGGCCCCGGCGCAGTCCACGCCTGTAATATCCGTAAGTGCATTTGAGCAAGAGCTTGACAGGTCGTTTACCCTGCGCAGCGGTAACTTAAGCATGAATACGGAATTGTATCTTGACAGTGCCCTGTCTGTGTGGAGCAGCCTTGCAAACGGCAGATATGTAACAACATTTAACACTTCGCATGTAAATGGCGAGTATCGTATTTTGGCAATGCCTTGTACAACCGACGCAACATTTTATCTGCCTCCGCCGTCTGCCCCGGGTATACCCCATCCAAGGCAAAGCCTGGGCTCCGGAACCCGCGCAGACTTTGAGGCATTGGCAGAAAAATACGGCGATGAACTTGAAAGAGCATTTGTACTTGTGCGCCGCGGTGCCGGCTGGGGAGACCTTCAGGACAGGGCAATAGAGTTTGGCGTTGCCGGTTTGATAAACGTAAACGACTTTAGGCCATTGCCCACAAGGATACAATCCATGGGCCGCAACGAACTTTGGCATGTGCCCGGTATGTTTGTGTCCCATGGGGAAGGTATTGCATTGTACGACTCCCTTGTTGACGGGCGCGGCACCTTTTACCTTACCAATTTTACGGCTTCCCCTCCAACCATAGCGTTCTTCTCGTCCAACGGGCCCGTAAACATGACATTTGAAATTAACAGCAATATTGGTGCCCACGGCCACTGGGTAATTTCCACAGTGCCTCCTGCGGCAATAGCTGACTTAGATGACCACGATTATACCAGGGCATACGCAGGCAACTTGGGAACATCCATGTCTGCGCCGCATGTTGCGGGTGCCGCGGCCCTTATGATCCAATACAGCCGAGAAACGGCAGGAGAGCAGTGGACTTCCTACGAAATAAAAACACGTATGATGAGTACCGCCATCCCTGTAGGTCAAGGTGAGAAAAGTGTTTTCCAAATTGGCGCGGGCTATGTAGACGTTTTTGCCGCGTCTCAAACAGACCACTTTGTTATGGTTGCATACGACAAAGTTCCGTGGAGGCCGTTACCGTCAGGCACCACATTCTGGGATCAAGATTTTGCAACCGTTATGACAGGCTCTTTCAGCTTTAACAGCAGAAGAATGTACCTGGAAGATGAAGATTTTGTTACAAGAAGACTGACCGCAGTCATCGTAAATGAAAGCAGCGAAAGCCGCACCTATACAATCAGCCACAGATGGACGTGCTACAGCCACCCAAGCGGCCTTGTGCAAAACCCCCAAGGCAACGCAACCCTTCACACAAGTGCCAACACAGTAACCGTTCCGGCAAACAGCACAGGCACATTTGATGTGTGGATGCAGATTAGCACCGATGCGGACTTCTGGTTCTATGAAGGTTTTGTTGACGTTTATCATGGCAGCAACAGGGTATCAGCCCTGCCGTTTGCCTTTGTAGCCGAAGCAACAGCGGTATCTGATTTCCG
Source organism: Bacillota bacterium (assembly GCA_009786175.1). Next base: position 4,951 of record WQTQ01000230.1, read on the forward strand.
CCTTACGCGCCCTGTAATTTCCACGGGCCCATATGCATTGCATGGCGCAAGCTCTGTCTTGGAAGCTGTATTTACACCAAACATGGGTTTTGGCTTTGACGTTTGGATATTTAGAGATAACGAAATAACCGCGGACATGGATGAGCATAACTGGAGAACGGAAGAAAGATTCCGCGAGGCCCTTGTTGGCTACGCCAGACAGGCTCTTATAAATGAAAACGCTACGGTACCCGGCAGACAGGAACGTATGTCTGTATTTGACGGCAGGTATGTGCCAAGTTTTGATGATGAAGGCAACCTAAGATTTTGGCCGGGTCCAATGGGTCTTACCTATTGGGAAGGCGGAGGCAGCGGCCTTCCGGGTCTTGATACGCCACGCCGCATACTTGAAGAAGGTGACTACATCATCATGCTTGACGTATACAGGCAGATTGGTTCGGTTCAAATTCTTCTTTGGGTAATACCTATCTTTAGCAATTGGGAAGACATCGACATAATGGCCCGTTTTAGCGTAGACAATACACCGCCGCAGCTTGATGTAAACCATGAAGTACAAGGAAGCAGTGTAAGAATTTACGGCAACGCAAACGACTTATGGCTTAGCCAAGCTATTGACCGGGGCGTAACCTTTGATGTATGGCATGAAGGTTCCCCATACGGCCCGTCCCTAAGCACCCAGAACAACCTTGCCGTATTTGTCAACACTCCTGACGGTACCGTACGTGTGCCAATAGATGCCCAAGGCAACTTCGACCATGTATTAACCGATGTTATGGGGCACGAAATTTTCGAGATTCTTGTATGGGCAGTAGACAATTACTCTATTACCCCAAGGATAACCCATACCTTGCTGTGGCCGCACCAAATTTGGAGCAGCGGGGCAGAGTTCGAGTACCCCGGCGGCCCATTGCAGCGTGCCGACCGCGGCTTAAACCAATTTGTACGCACAGCCCATTTGGCCGGATATATAGTCAATGATATTTTTAACGACTATGTATGGGTAGGCTCTAACTTTGCAGAGGTTAGAATACCGTTTGGATCTTCGCTGCTCAACTTCGATTTGCAGGACAGTGATGAAGATCCTGTAACCCCATCATTAATACCTTCCGTGGATGTTGCCCCGGGCAGGTTTATCATCGGCTATCTACCTGAAACCGTACCAACAAGGCAATTTGGAGTGTTTACGGGCTGGGGCATACGTGAGGGCGAAGACATAGTACCGATAACCGTCGAAATGAGAATGCCCGCGTATTCAATAACAGTTTATGCAATGTGGCACCCTTACGTTGAAGTCAGCTTTAATTTAAACGACACAGCCGGACAACCTGCCAACCCACGCACGATCGACCCAATACGTGTCTCTGCGGGTACGCCAATTATGGCTCACACAGACTTCCCCGCAGACCCAACACGTGAAGGATTTGAATTTGCGGGATGGACTTTAAACGGAGCGGCAGTAGGCACAAACACATTAGCTCCGTATGTGTCAATTACGTTGGCTGCAAACTGGACACCGTTTGTACAGCTTTCGTTTGACTTGCGCGGTACGGAGGAGTACCCAACCAATCCGCCGACAATTTCCCCAATTACCATTTTGACGGGCAGCGTTGTCAGAAATCACCCGGACTTCCCCGAAGATCCTACCCGCGCCGGAGACTTTGTGTTTGCAGGTTGGCACATCAACTTCACACTTATCTGGAATCAAGTTATTGACGAAGTATTTAGTACGCTGGGCTTACCTGCATTCCTCCGTCCATTAGTGCCGTCACCACAGCCGGGCGACGACTTGCTTGAACTATTGGAAACTTTTATAAATATTGCGGAAAACTTCTTGCCGCCGGGTACAATCCCTCCGGGCATAATGCTTCTTCTTCCCACATTCTTGCCGGATTGGCTTCCAACGGTAGTGCCTGACAACGGTATGATTTTGGTGCCGCAAGACTTTGAAATGCCGCCTGCTAACCTTACCCTTACAGCTTATTGGTGGATGACCCGCGCTTTAAGCTTTGAAACAAACGGCGGAACAGAGCTTGCTACGATTATGGTTATCGAAGACAGAAAAATTATGGACAGCCTGCTTATTGCACCAACCCGGGAGGGTTATGTGTTTGGCGGCTGGTTTATGGATGCCGGGCTTACCCAAAGACTTACATCAGAAACCATGATGCCAAGAGCGGCAACTACATTGTTTGCATCATGGGTTGCCCCACAAGACGGCGTAGCTTTTGTATCGACCGAAGCCGAACTGCGGGCGACGTTGCCTGCTGCAAGCGGTATTCATACTGTCTATTTGCTGCAAAGCATTACTGTTACCGGCGCGACGCAGCTTATTATCCCAAACAACCGCACCATGACTTTCAGCAGCCATGAGGGCGTTGGCAGGGCAGTGCTTACAAGCGCGATTACAAGCAACAACCCGATGATAACGATAGGTGTTGCGCCCAATGCGGCAAACAGACCTAATATAACCATGCGTAACATTGGTATGACACGTGCGGAAGGCATGAACAGAATGCAGAACAGCCGTGCGATTACCAACCATGCGGTGCTTACGTTGGAAAATGTTGAGATTTACGGTTTTGCGCCGTTATTCGCTTTCATATTCCCGAATGCGGCAGTTGGCGGAGCAATTTTGAATAACCACGCTCAAGCGTACTTGACTATACGCGACAGCCGTTTTTTCAACAACGAGCAAGGTTCCGGAACAATCAGCCAGGCAGCCGGCGCAACAATGCACATCTATGACACCGAAATCTTTGGCAACCGTTCCCTTGCTAATGCGGGTGCCGTTAACAATACCGGTAACAATGGCCGCGTTTTCCTAACTCGCGTACACATCCACAACAACATAGCGTTTAACGATGCCGGTGGCGTACTGCTTGCGGGTCCCGGTTCCAGATTGGAAATGTGGGATGTGTTGATTCATGATAACGTTGCTACGGTAGGCGCAGGCGGCGGTGTTTTGGCTATGCAATCAAACGTTCATGCTGTTTTGCATAGCGGCGAAATTTTTAACAACAGCGCGATTGGCGAAGGCATCGACATGGACGATATTCTTGATGTCCCTGTTACTAATTTCCTTACTGCTACAGGCGGCGGCGGTCTTGCTTTGGCCGGCAGCGACGCAACCTTTACTATAAACGGCGGTGTCATTCATAACAACGCTGCCAGCATCGGCGGCGGTGTCAGCGGTTTTGGTACACGCGGCAGAATTATTATGAACGGCGGCGAAATACGCGACAACGTTGCTTCTATCGGCGGCGGCGTAGGTACTTTTGGTAACAATTCCGGTTTTATCATGAATGGCGGCGAAATTCATAGCAACGAAGCTATTTATGGCGGCGGCGTAATGGTAATGTACTGGAGAAGCGGTCCTCCGTTCAATAATATTTTCCACAGCGTTTTTGATTTCTACGGCGGTAGAATTTTTAACAACACAGCACGCAATAACAGTGGCGGTATTCATGCCAACGGAACGGTTAACTTCAGAAATGCCGACCCCAACTCTGTAGTGGGCAATTCCCCGAACAATATAACAACCATTTACGACCATGCAAACGTAACCGGCACAAGCGCATTGCTTTTTGACCTGGTAGGTGGTACACCAACCCGATACACCGTGCCTGTTTGGGTGCCTGTTGACGGCAGAATTATGTACCATATTCCGCTTGTGAACCCGGTCCGTGAAGGCTTTGAATTTGAAGGCTGGTTCCTTGACCCATTACGTCAAGTTCCGTTGACAGAAGAGAATTTGATGGGCATAGAGCTTACCGTCCTGTACGCAGGCTGGCATGGCGATGTTTTGGCTTACAGCCTTAGCTTCGAACTTGGCGGTACGGAAGAAGCACCTACGGTACCCGCAAATATTGCGCCAATTACGGTAACCGCGGGCAGTGTAATTGTAAACGCCCCGGGCTTCCCGCAAGACCCGGCAAGGGAAGGTTACAACTTTGCAGGCTGGTATATGGATGCAGAGTTTGAAACCCCACTTACACCGGAAACTATAATGCCAAACCAAAACACTACGGTTTATGCGGCCTGGAGCCCGGTAGTTTCAGGCAACGCAGCCCTGGCAGAGCTGGAAGTGACAGGCTATGCACTAACCCCGGAATTCGACCCACAGGTACTAAGCTATGAAGTAACCGTACCATACAGCACAACCTACGTAGAAATCAGGTACGCAGCTTACTGTCAAAACGCTGTGGTAACAATAAGCGGCCCATATGACAACCTTCAAGTTGGAGAAAATGTAATAACGGTAACGGTAACAGCGGAAGACGGAACAACCCGGGAATACACAATTAACATCCTGCGTGACACTGCTCCGGGCCAATGCCCTGTGCCTTCATTCGACATCTTTAACAACGGCGAAGGCGGCAGCCCTTCAAGGCCAAATGCAGACCTTGCAGAGCTGGGCATAATCCGGATGTGGACACAGCTTGACGGCGTAAATACACCTGTATATTTTGCCGCCACAGATACAATTAAAGCCTATGACCAAGACGGCAGCTGCGCTATGGAATTTGTTAACGCAAGCCGCATGTGGCGAGACGGTACGGGCCGGTTGAATTATTTCAACAGGATTGACGTTAGTAAAGACGGCGGCGCATGGCAGTATATTAACTTTACAATAACTGTGCATGGTCAAACTGTGGAGTTGCTGCTTGTAAACGCCTTGTTTGAAGAGCCTGTATTGCCGGTGTTAACCTTCGACATCTTTAACAACGGCGAAGGCGGCAGCCCTTCAAGGCCTAACCCGGGTCTTGCGGAAGCGGGTACAATCCGTATGTGGACACAGCTTGACGGCGTAAATGCTCCTGTGTACTACGCTGCGGCAGATACAATTAAAGCCTACGACCAAGACGGTAATTGCGCTATGTACTTTGTAAGAGTAGGCCGTGTGTGGCAGGCCGGTACAGGCTGGTTAGATTACTTTAACCTGGTAGACGTTAACAAAAACGGCGCGTGGCGTTATATTAACTTCGTTATAACCGCGTATGGCCAAACTGTTGAAGTATTGCTGGTTAACGCAAACTACCCGATACAGCCGCTGTCATTCTACCTTGCAACGAACAGCGTAGCAGTAAGCAACACAAACCGCCATGTAAGCGTGTTTGTAAGCGGTACCGCAACAGGCCCAATTACGCTAAACCTTCTTGACAGTGCGCCGGAGCTTGTACTGCAAGTGCGCGACAACCTTTGGACCCCAACCGGCCCGGCAGAAGGTTTGGTAATAGGTGTTGCAGGCAACGCGACAATTACCGAATCCAGAACAGTGACATTGGAAGTAACCCGTGACGGTATAACTGTGCTGTTGTCAATTGAATTAGTGGCATAAAGATAAAAACGCACCCCCTGATATCACGTTTGCAATATGATATCAGGGGGTGTTGTTAAATTTCCTTACCCGTTACCGTTGCGGATTTATTAACAAAATCCATGTGAATTAACGTCTCGTGGTGGTTAAGGTTGACTATACCGTTTGTAAGGCGGACTTCTAAAATGCAGCAGTTTTTGTTACTCTCGTCGTTGGCCATGTCGTACCATTTTGCGAAAACTTCCCGCAATTTGGTTCGCAGCTCTGCATTTTTCGGGTCCAGCACCCATCCCAGGTTTTCGCCTATGCCGCCGGCGGTAAACCATTCGAAACAAAGTGCAACGGCAACTTCGTTGTTTTGGGCAATTTGCTGCATTTTTGAGGACTCGCCCCATGTAACGGAATAGAACTTGCCATCTACATAGTAGGCGTCCACGTCGCGCACGACAGGGCGCGGTTTGCCGTTTGCAGACGGTTCCGCTGCGATAGTGGCAAGGGAAATAATATTGTCCTTGCCGTTGCCAAACTTTTCTTCTAAAATTGCCATTCCTTTTTCGTACTTGTTCATAATCCATTCTCCTTTATGTTTTTTCCCGCTTCTTAAACGGTATCCACATTTCCATGTAAGCGTCCCGGCGGCTGGTGTAGTAAATTTCCGGGAAGAAGCCGTCTGCCGTAAGTCCGTGTTTTTTTAGCCAAAACCGCGTAAACTTCATCATTTTGCCAAGGGAGGCCATTAACAGGTGGAAATTTTCCGCTTCGTATTCGCAAACTACATATTCCCTTGCAGGCAGCTGCCAGCTTGCAAAGTGGGAAGTGTGGTTGTTAAAGCCGTAGTTAAGCGCGATGTCGAAAATGCGGGTTTGTGTCTTACGCAATTCATCACAAGCCAGGGACAGCCGCCGCAGTTTAATGTAATCCCGCACAGGCGTTTTAACCAAGCGCGAAAACAGCCGCTGGTAGTAGAATATCGACAGCGAAGCTATTTCCGCCAGGTCTTCAATTTGAATGTCTTCGCTTACGCGCTCTTCGATGTGGTTTATAGTTTTTTGTATAGCTTCCCATGCGTGCAGAATGCCACCTCCTTTGTGGTGGAATTTTGTTTGTGTAGAATATTATACCAGAAATAATGGCGGACATTTGACTGTGTCTGCTCTTTTTAGCTGGCGCACTCCCCCGTTAACCCGCACAATATCTCCACCCCGTGCCTAAGAGTTGGCAGAATATACTCCAAAACTTCCTTAACAGCCTTTGGGCTGCCGGGCAGGTTAACAATAAGTGACTGCCCCCGGGTTGCCCCAATCCCCCGGCTAAGCATCCCCCGTGGTGTAATTTGCATAGAGTGTGCCCGCATGGCTTCCCCAATGCCGGGTACAATCCGTTCAGCCACGGCCAGCGTGGCCTCCGGTGTAACATCCCGCAGGGAAAGCCCCGTGCCGCCGGTTGTAAGAATTAGCTGTGTCTTGGCGTTATCACACAAATCTATCAGCGTTTTTTCAATTTCCGCCTGCTCGTCGGGCAGAGTTGCTTGGTGTTTTACTACATATCCGGCCTTCTTTAGCATATTTGCGATAATTTTGCCGCTTTCGTCCACGCGGGTACCTTGCGCGCCCTTGTCGCTTAAGGTTACAACCGCGGCGGATAAAACAACTTCCACCATGTCGCCAACGGAAACCTGCCCTTCTTGCAGAACTTTGGCAAAAATTCCTTCCCGGGGCATAATGCAGTCACCCATCTTGTTGTAAATCTGGCACTTACTGTGGCATTCCTTGCCTATTTGGGTGACTTCCAGCAGGGCTGTGCCGCATTTTAACAGTGTTCTCACGGGCAGGGCGGCTAGGTCAATTCCTTCAACCAGCAGGTTTTCGCCAAAATCCCCGTGGGACACATTCGCGCCGCCATGGTTAAATTTCTGTACTTTATCGTAGGACAATAGACTAACCTGCCTGTGCCAGCTGCCGCCGTGAGCGTCATTTTCCAGTCCCCAATCGGGTTTTAGCAGGCAGGTGTTTATGTTTTGTTTTGGTGTTCCCTTGGCCTCGCTTATACATACTGCGATAATTTTCCCTGTAATTGACATGGTGTTAACCTCCTATTTTGGACATATCCTGCAAGTTTGTTTCGCTGTCTAAAAAATGACGCTGCGGTTTTTCATATACGGCGGTTAAAATCGCCTGCTTTATTTCATCGTCCGTCGCCCCGCACCGCAGCAGGTATTTTAAGTCTATGCCTTGGTTATGGTGCAGGCACAGCCGTAAAAAGCCTGTGGAGCTTACCCGCAGTCGGTTGCAGCTTTGGCAAAAATTATGGTTAATGGGGCTGATAAAGCCTATCTTGCCAATCAAACTTTTACTGCCGTAGTACCGGGCCGGGCCGGAGCCGTTTACAAAGCCGCATGGGGTTAACGGGCCATACTTGGCAGAAATAACTTGCAGTACTTCTGTGGACGGTACACCTTTGCAGTCCTTATTTGCCCCTGTAGGCATCAATTCAATAAAACGGACGCTAACGGGCATTTTCTCCGCTATTTCGGCAATGCTAAGAATTTCATGGCTGTTTACACCTTTGATTATTACGGAATTTATTTTTGTGGGAATACTGTATTCTACTGCTTTGTGCAGGGCCTGCCAGACGCTGTCAAAGGCATCCGTGCCGGTGATATTTTTGTAGTTTTCCTTACAAACGCTGTCCAGGCTGATGTTTAACCCATCCAGCCGGGCGTGCGCAAGGTCCTGTATGTAATTGTTTATAAGAACCCCGTTGGTTGTAAGGGTTATGTTTTTTGCACCGGGAATGGCTTTCAGGTTTTGTACAAAGCCCGCGCAGCCCTTGCGCACAAGGGGTTCGCCCCCGGTAACACGGAAATTTTCCACGCCAAGCCGCGCCATAATTGTGCATAGGCGCAGGACTTCCTCGTATTGTAAAATTTCTTGGCGGGGATAGCGGGTAAAGTTGTCGGAAACGCAATATTTGCAGCGCAAATTGCAGCGGTCTGTTATGGAAACGCGCAGGTAATCAATTTTACGGAAAAAGGAGTCAACCATTGCTTTTTCCGCCGTGTTTTTCCAAAAGGGTAATGCCGGTAATTTCCATGTTTTTGTCCATGGCTTTGCACATGTCGTAAATTGTAAGCAAGGCCACAGACGCGCCGCACAACGCTTCCATTTCCACCCCGGTTTTACCTGTGGTTTTGACGATGCATATGGCCGTAATTGTATTTTCGGCTTCCATAAATTCAAAATCTACAGCGGCTTTTTCTATGGCAATACTGTGGCAAAGGGGGATAAGGGCAGGGGTTTGTTTTGTGGCCATTATGCCCGCAATGCGGGCCACGGCCAGCACGTCGCCTTTTTTACCCGTGCCGGATTTGCATGCGGCAAAAGCCTCGGGCGACATTTTAATTTGCCCGGCGGCAACGGCGGTGCGGTGGGTTTCCTGCTTTTCGCTAACATCAACCATAATGGCGTTACCAGCTGTATCAAAGTGGTTAAGTTGCATGGGCGTACTCCTTCAAGTCCTGCTTAACGTCTTCCGGCAGCTGGTTGTAATTTGTGTCATTGATTGATGTTAAATCAGACATGTTCAATCGCCCTCCTGGCCAGTTCGTCGCAGCGTTCGTTTTCCGGATGGCCTGCGTGGCCTTTTACCCAGTGGAATGTAACTTGGTGGGTTGCCAGCAGCGGCAACAGTCTTTCCCACAAGTCTACATTTAATGCGGCTTCTTTTTTGTTACGCATCCAGTTGTTTTGCTTCCAGCGTGTTACCCAGCCCTTTTCTATGGCATCTACAACATAACGTGAGTCGGAATATAAATCTACTTCACAAGGTTGCTTTAACGTCTCCAGGCCAATTATTACAGCCATCATTTCCATACGGTTATTGGTGGTTTGCGCCTCCCCGCCGGAAAGCTCTTTTCTGTGTTCCCCATGTATCAGTACGGTGCCGTAGCCGCCGGGGCCCGGGTTGCCGGAACAGGCACCGTCTGTGTAGATCGTTACTTTTTTACTAAAATTATCATCCCTCCCCTTGATATCAGGGGGTAGGCAGGCGGCTAACATCGCTTCTGCAATTACTAAGTCTTCCGGGGTGGTAATTTTTATATTTGCCGGGCTTGAAGTTACAACATAAACAGGTATGCCAAGCCGCTCTACCAGCGCACTGTCGTCAGTAACCCGTTCCAGTATACCATCTTTTTCCGCTTGTAAATAGGCTTGCGTTATTAAGCTGTATGTAAAGCCTTGGGGGGTTTGCGCTCTCCACAACTGGCTTCTGTCCAGCGTGGCCGTAATGTTATTTTGCAGGCTTGTCTGCTTAATTGTATCTGTTACGGGGGCGCAAGCAATGGCGGCACCGTGCTGTTTCACGGCATCTGCCACAGCTTGTACTAACTCGCCCGTTACAAAGGGCCGTACACCGTCGTGGATCAGCACAATTTCTGTATCCGCAGGCAGCATTTTTACAGCGGCATATACGCTGTAAGCGCGGTTTTGGCCGCCTTCAACTACATGGCGTACTTTAGTAAACCCATAGTTTGCTACGGTGTCAGCGTACCCTTGCGGTACTGCCACAACAATTTCATCTACAATATCTAAACACTGAAAGGCGAAAATTGTACGCTTTAATATCGGTTCGCCTTTTAACTCTGTAAATTGTTTAGGAATATCCGCGCCAAAACGCGCGCCAACCCCCGAAGCGGGGATTATCACTTTAATCATTTATCAACACAACCTTGTCCGGATATACTAAAGATGGGCTGCTTGCGGTAATCATGTCTACCCACAAAAAGAGTTCCTGCCCCGGTAAAATGTCTATAGGGGAAAGTTCGCCGTAATGCGGGTCTATTATAACGGTTTGTCCGCTAAGCGTGACGCGATATTTGCCGTCTGTGCATAAAAATACGCAGTAATCCCCGCCGTATTGGATATTATCGCTTACTACAACAGAAAAGACAGCCGAATTTTCATTATCGCAGTTTAGCCATACTGCCAGTGCGGTTTCTGACTCGTTGTATGCAACTCTCGCGCTCATACCGCTTCCTATAAAGCTAATGTCAACGGGGAAGCCTGTTTGCAGGTTGTATATCCGCGCGTTTGTAATATCTACAACAACATCCGCGTGGCCAAACTCTGTTAACGATTCGCCTATAATATGCAGTTGATTGCCGTTTAAACTAACAACAATACCGACAGTTTCGTAAATTTCTTCGGATATATACATACCACCGGCTGAAAGAATTGTCAAATACAGAGCAAAAAGCGGTACTAATAATAATTTTCGCATACATGCCTCCCGACGTGATTGGTTTGTATTATTATCTCTCCCGGTTGTAAAAATATGCATATTCCTTTGTGCCGGGCATAGAATATTTTAGAACGTCAAGGAGGTTAAAACGTGAACAGAGTGCCTTACAGGCGAGTAACGCCAACCCGTAACAGCGATAATCACAACAATAAAATAACTGTTGGCGAGACTATGGTTGTCCAATTAATAATTTGCACAGTACTTATGGTGGCAGTGCTTATGGCTTCCTTTACAGAAATTGGCCCGATGACGATAATTAGGGGCGGGTTGCAGCAAGTTCTGCAGGGGGCAACCACTGCAGAGGAATTTACAGCAGAAGTACGTCACTTTCGCCGGGAATGGTTGGGCTTTAACGCCGACCGTACAACCGAGGAATTAGATTTACCGCTTTTTTATATTCCCACTCAAAACGAAGCTTTTGACCTGCAGCCACCACCTATGGCATATGAGGAACATTCAAACCCGCAGACCCCGGGGCCGTTGGTGAGTCCGGGGCTGTGGGATTAATTGAATGGATTAGCCCTGTAATTGGGCGAATCTCCTCTCCTGCCGGGTATAGGCGCAGCCCCATTCACGGCACCAAGGAATTTCATGACGGTGTAGATATTGCTGTTCCTGTTGGTACGGTAATTGTCGCGCCCTTGTGTGGCTATGTTGTTGCGGCAGGATATTCTACGTCTTTTGGATGGTTTTTACGCATATCTCATGGCTGCTACGAGACTTTCTATGCCCATTTAGACTATGTACCCATTGCGGTTGGTGACAGGGTAGGGCAGGGGGAGCGAATAGCTTATTCCGGCAATACAGGCTGGTCTACAGGGCCCCATCTACACTTTGGAATGTTTAGGGACGGACAATTTGTAGACCCTCAGGACTACGTAACTTTTTCGGAATGTCCGGTACAATAGCCATGGTTTTATCCGCCCTGACTTTACACGAACTGGCGCATATTGTCGCGGTTAAGTACCTGGGCGGGCAGGTGGAAAAGATAAAACCGTTCCCGTTGGGGCTGTCGGCGCGTTTTCGCGGGCTGGAAAAGCTGCTTCCCCGGGAACGGTATGTAATTTACGGGGCCGGTTCTATTGCCAATGCAGTTGCGGCGGCTTGGGCGTACAGCGTGTCGCGTATATCCTACGTTGGTGTGCCGTTGCTGGAAGAATGGGCCTTTTTTAATGTTGTGCTTTGCGCGTTTAACTTGGTTCCCATTCTACCTCTGGACGGCGGCCGGATATTTCATCAATTTTTATCCAACCGAATTGGAATACTGCGCGCCAATGGCTTTGTTACAAAACTTGGTTTTGTTGTTGGTATTGGGCTGATAATTTTGGGCCTGGTTCAAATGATTTTGTACAACTATAATTTAACCCTGTTGTGCGCCGGGGTGTATATTAAGCGAAAAAACAAACACATGAAACCGCAGCTGCAAATGGAATTCTTCCGTGCCATGGCCGGGAAAAAATTCCGCTTGTTGCCTGTAAGGCCCGTAAAAATTTCAGCGGACGCGTTTCTAAAACATGCCATGGGCCGCCTTACCGCAGACCATATGACAGAATTTTTCATAGAAAAAGAGTGCCAATCCATTTCGGAAACGGCACTCCTGGAATATGTTTTTGCAAATGGCTTGCGCGGAACAGTTAGCGATTTACTTACCGGACAACGCCTTTAACATAGTACTGTCTTCGTCGTCGTGGGTGTATTCCCAAAACATAACCCCGCCAAGACCGGTTTCTTTCGCAAATTTCATTTTAGCCGTAAGTGAGCGCGGGTTATCGAAAGTGATAAATTCACGAGTTTCTTCATCGTACACATATGGGGCTTCTGCCACATCGTCATATTGTAAGCCGGATTTTTCTATTCTGGCTTTTATGCCCGGGTATCCGCCCCCTAAGAATGTAGGTGCGCCGTTTACAGGCGCGTTTAAGCCGTCTACATTCCGGTAAACACGGCCATAAAACCCGCAGCCAAGTACAAGCCTGTTGCGTGGAACACCGGCTTTTTCATACATGTCTACAACTTTATCGGAAGATGGGCTGCCTGCCTGCGACGGGAACAATGCCGTGTGGTAACCAACTTTGTCCCACGGACACATGTCGTAGGTCATTAAGTTGATGAAGTCCATTTCCTTCATCAGCTTTTCTATTTCCAAAGAATCGCAGCAAAATTTCGCGCCGCCCGCGGCCATTGTAAGAAGTTTGTCGGGTCCCAGTTTTTCACGAAGCAATTGTACCCACAGTGTATAGTTAACTTTGTCGTCGGGGCTTGCATCTATGCCCGCCAAGTCGCTGCATGGGTATTCCCAGTCTAAGTCTACGCCGTCAAAACCGTAATCGTTAGAAATGTCAACTAAAGATTGCGCCAAAAGCTCGCGGCCTTCTGCTGTCAGGCATGCGTTGGAAAAACCGCCTGCGCCCCAGCCTCCGATGGACAGCATAATTTTCAGATGTCCTTTGTTTTGAATAAATTCCCGTATTTCATTGCTGTTTTTCCAGTGGTCTACACTGGCTTTGCCGTCTCTTACCACCGCGAACGCGATAAATACATGGGTTAGTCTGTCGGCATCCCCTTCGCGCAATTTTGTAAAAGTTCTTTCACCGGAATAGATGTACGCTCCAATAATCATAAGTGTTGCCTCCTTATTTGTTTTGCACAATTGTAATATACCACAAGCCGATTGTGAAGTAATTTTGGAAAAAATATTCAAACGGGCTTGCGATTTTTCGCAAGCCCGTTTACAATTCTAATTACAATTAATTTTGAGGAGGCTATGAAGATGCATCAAGCCATAACAGTAATTTTCGACAGGTATTCCTGCAGAGACTTTTCGCCCGAACCACTAAGTGAGGAGCAAATTGACACATTGGTGAAAGCTGCGTTGGCGGCACCAAGTGCTGTTAACCGCCAGCCTTGGCACATAATTGCCATTACAAACAAGCAGCTTATCGACGAAATGGATGCCTACGCTTTGGAAAACATTAAAGCCCAAAGCGAAGAGTTTTACAAGCGCATGATGGACAGGGGAGGCAAAATTTTTTACAACGCGCCTTGCTTAATAGTCATCGCCAAAGACAATTCCGACTATGCCACACTGGATACAGGCATTGTAAGCCAAAATATTGCCCTTGCCGCCCACGCAATGGGGCTTGGCAGTGTAATTTGCGGCATGGCCCGTTCTACGCTGGAAGGTGCCAAAGGCGAAGAATTTAAGAAGCGTATTCAGCTTCCGGAAGGCTACACCTTTGGTATGTCTGTTTGTGTGGGCACGGCCCTAAGCGACAAAGAACCTCACGAGTTAGACATGCAAAAAGTTACGTATATAGTTTAATAGCGAAATTGAGGTGAACTTATGGGAATAAGCGATGTTTTTAAGGAGCAAATCGTAAAAAAGAAAGAAACGACAATGGATAGGATGAAGCGCATAGGCTTGATTCTTGCTGTAATAATTATATTTTTTGTGGTGCTTGCAACCCCGGCGGCACAATTTGTTGCTATAATTGTTGCCGCGGCAGGTTTTGGCGCGTTTTACCTTATGAATTTTCTTAGGGTAGAATACGAATACATCTTTACAAACGGCGAGTTGGACATTGACATAATTTACAACCGCTCCCGCAGGAAGCGTCTGTTCTCTTCCCACGTAAACAAAATTGAAATAATGGCACATGTGGAAGATATGAACCATGCAGGCAGCTTTAGCGGTGCCCAGGAAATATGTAATTATTCCAGCGGCGAAAACGGGCCGGATACCTATGCATTTCTTATTAACCAAGGCGGCAAGATGAAAAAAGTAATAATCGAGCCGAATGAAAAAATGCTGAAAGCCATAAGCGGGTCCATGTCCCGTACAAAGCTGCATCTGAAAAGGTAAAAATAGGGCTGTCGGATATCCGGCAGCCCCTTCTAATTTTCCAGCAATTTTACATAACTTTCGTACCTTAATATATGAATTGCTTTTCCTGCCTGCTCTTTTACTGCGCAGTCTTTTTCGCGCAGGTGCAGACAGTTATTAAAGCGGCACTCCGGTGTGAATTGCTCAAACTCTATAAATAACGCACCCAATTCATTTTTGGGGATCATACTTGTATCAAGGGATGAAAAGCCGGGAGTGTCGACACAGTAGCCGCCGGAAGGGTCGTCTGTTAACGGAAATATTTCCGTATGGCGGGTAGTGTGTTTTCCTCTGCCCAGTTTCGTACTAAGTTCGCCGGTTTCTAAATTTAACTTGGGCGAAAGCGCGTTTATTAAGCTGGATTTGCCCACACCGCTTGGCCCCGCAAAAACATTTATTTTCCCGGCCATATGGGCGCGCAAGTCAGACAAACCTTGGCTTTGCACAACGGATGTGTATACAAGCGGGTACCCGGCCTGAATATATGGCGCAAAGCTTTCGTCAGTTTTTACCGCAGCTATGTCTAATTTATTAACGCAAATCAGCACAGGTATGCCCTCGTACGCTACAAGCACAAGAAAACGATCCAAAAGCCCCGCATTAAAAGCGGGCTGTGCTGTTGCCACAGTGATAATGACCTGGTCAATATTTGCCACAGGCGGGCGGCGCAGCTCGTTTTTGCGGGGCCTAATGGTGTGTAATGTACCAATTTGTTTTACTTCATCTGTGACAGAAATTATTGCGGCATCACCAACTAGAGGGGTCGTATTTCTGTTACGAAATACGCCACGCGGGTTGCAAACATACTGTATGCCATCTGCAAGTACTGTATACGCGCCCCCTACGCCTTTAATGATTACGCCATCTTTATCCATTTTGCTTATCATTCCCGGTCAAAATCTATAATGTGTTCCCCAACAAGCCTTTCTGTTGTTCCGCCATCTTCAACAGACCACACTCTAAAAACGACTGTGCCTGTGCCGGAAACCGGCACGGTCCGCGGCAGACTGTCAACAGGAACATTAGAATCGTCAAAAATCCGGTGTGGTGCTTCGTTGTCTATCTGCTCGGTAATTCTGATATGAACATTGACGGCACCGGCAGGTATGGCATCCCACGCATCCAATGTAATCATGGCATTGCGTACCGCCGGTGTCGGGGGCTCTTGCAGAGTGGGCGGCTCTTCAATTACGGTTGGTTCTTCCGCCGGTGCAGGTTCCACCGGCGTAGGTTCTGCCGGGGTGGGTGGCTCGGGCGGCGGTGCCGGTTCTGACGGCGTGGCCGACTCTGACGGTACTTCCTGACCTGTGTCCGGGCCTGCAGATACCGTTAAAACGATTTCAGCCCCCGCACGCATCTGAGTTCCTGCGTCGGGGGTATGTGACATTACCGTATCAATTTCAATATAGTCATCTGTTTGCCGCTCTATTAACACAACGGCAGACAGCAAGGCTAGTTGTGCCTGCGCGTCTGCCAATGTAGACTCTACAAGATCCGGCATGGTGTAGACATATACAGCTTCCGCACCGCGGCTAAGAATTACTTGAATATAACCACCGGCTTGCAACCCGGTATACCTTGGTGATTGTATCTGCCTGATTACATAGTTTTCCGGCAGATTATCGGAATATTCATGGCCATAGACATAAATACGCAACCCGGCATCCTCTGCTGCTGCTTCTGCATCATCTAAAGACATTCCTACAATATGCGGGGCAAATACGCGGAGGTTTTCTTCCGCCGAGACGCGGGGCAGTACATAAAATATAAACACAACAGCTAAAATAGCCATGAAAACAAAGGCTAATACAACTCCGCCCCAAATTGCCGCCTTATCAGACCGCGGGGCATCATCATAGTCGTCATATTCATCGTAATCGTCATAGTCTTCATCCAGCTCTTCTTCATCCAAGAAGGCTTTGCGTGCGCTTTCACGCTGCTCTTTGGCAGTATCCGGGGCAATAACGCGGGTTTTTGATGTATCCTGTACTTCCTCTGTTACAAAATCGCCGCTGTCGTCCATCATGGCGCGCTTTAAATCTATTATTAAATCTTCGGCGGTTTGGTACCGCAGGGAAGATGATTTTTCTGTGGCCTTTGCAATAATTTTTATTACGCTTTGCGATACATTGGGGTTAAAATCTAGAATATCCGGGAACTGATTATTTAAATGGCACATAGCAATAGAAATTTCCATTTCACCATCGAATGGCAGCCTGCCTGTGGCCATTTCGTACATACATACCCCAAGGGAATATATGTCGGTTTTGTGATCTAAATATCCGTTTCGTGCCTGCTCGGGTGAAGAATAGTGAACACTGCCCATAGAGCCTGCCCCTGCAGGTAATGTACTTGACCTTGCAACACGCGCAATGCCAAAATCTGTTACTTTAACAATATTTGTTCTTGTAATTAATATGTTTTGAGGTTTGATGTCTCTGTGGACTATACCGGTACGGTGAGCTTCGGCAAGCCCCTGTGCTATTTGAATTGTTACAGCCAAAATAATGTCATCGTCAAAAGGAGCTTTTTTAGTGATAAGGTCCTTTAACGTGGCACCGTCTACATACTCCAGCACAATATAACAAATATCCCCGTCCTGCCCAAAATCGAAGATACTTACAATGTTTTGGTGATTTAAGGCGGCAGCGGCACGGGCTTCTTGCGGGAAGCGGTCTGCTAAGTCATCGTCGGTTAAGTAGTCTTCCTTAAGCACTTTTAATGTTACATATCTGTCCAATTTTTTGTCATAAGCGCGGTATACAACAGACATACCGCCCGAGCCAATATTAGTATCTATTTCATACCGTCCGGCAATTATTTCTCCAGCTTGTAGTTTCAACTTATTCACCTCTCAAAGTAATGGGTAATGTAGACAAAGTGTCTGCCCATTTTAATCAGGGTTCGTAAAATAATTTATTTCCTGCTTACGTCTATTAAAATTGCGGAAATATTGTCATGTCCGCCGCGAGCATTTGCTTCTTCAACAAGGAACTTTGTACGGTGCTCTACAAAGCCTACACCGCTTGCTATTTCTTTTATTGTATTGTCGTCCAACATATTGTTTAGCCCGTCGGAACACAACAGGACTGTGCGGGTATCGCCAATAGGCATTACTATTTCGTCTACTACGAAAGCCGATTTACTGCCCAGTACCCGTGTTATTACGTGACGTTTTGGGTGGGTAAGAGCCTCTTCGGCAGTTAGCTGTCCTGCTTGAATCATTTCTTCCACATAGGAATGATCTGCTGTTATTTGCGTCATGCCCTCGTCTGTTATGGTATACGCCCGACTGTCGCCAACATGGGCGAATACTAATTTATCTTCCGCTACTACACAGGCTGTAAGGGTGGTGCCCATATCGTGCATTGCCTCATCTTCATCTGCCATTTTACAAAGCAAACTGTTTGCGCCTTGCACAGCCGTTACCAGCAAGTCTAAATAATTATCCGCTTGAACAAATTCAGCCGCTTGAAAATTGCGGATATAGTCATAAACATATGTTATGGCTTGTGTGCTTGCAATGTCGCCTGCGTTGTGACCGCCAACCCCATCTGCCACAATAAATAAATTGGGCAGTGGGCCTAAAGGCTCACATGAAACGAGTATCGCATCCTGATTTTGTTCTCGGATTTGTCCTTTATTTGTAAGGCCTGCTGCGTTCATAAAGCACCCCTTCGCAAAAATTTCATTCATGTCCTAAGTATACATTATAGTCTTTGTTTGGACTGTTAACAAGGTTTTTATGAAATATTCTTAATTAAATGTCAAATAAGCATCAAAGTTGTAATAAATGTCCATTAAGAAGTTGTTAATACCGCGACAAAAAACGCGTCGGAAGTTGGTGACGGAAATATTTGCTGTTGGCCGATAAGCCTGTAATTTGGGTGGTTTTCCAGGAAATATTTTATATTGTCGTCATTTTCCTCGTTTGTAACGGTGCATGTACAGTACACAAGCCTTCCGCCCGGTTTTACATATTTTGCCGCTACCGTAAGCATCTCTTTTTGCAGTTTTGCAAGCTCTTTTATGTCTTGCGGGTGACGGGTATATTTTATTTCCGGGTGTTTACGGATTGTACCAAAGCCGGAACACGGTGCATCAAGCAAAACCGTATCCGCGGCAGCTTTCAATGCAGGGTCGTAAACCGTGGCATCTTTTATGGCGGGTGTAACAACGGAAAGCCCCATCCGTTTACGGGTTTGGCTTATAAGTTCCACTCTGTGGGGATAAATATCGTAAGCAAGCAATTTGCCCTCATTTTTCATTAAAGAGGCCATAGCGAAAGACTTACCGCCGGGTGCGGCACATATATCTATAATGAATTGCCCCGGTTGCGGGTTTACAGCTTCAACTGCCTGCATGGCACCGGGGTCGATAACCAAAAACAGGCCATTTTTGAAACTTGACAGCCTTGTTATGTCGCCTGCCTGCCGCAAAAGTAACAATGGATGAGAAGAATTTTCCAGGGGAGTTGCGTCTATGCCTTCCTGCCGGAGTTTTACTGCCAAATCGGCTTGATTTATTTTGTATGTGTTTGTCAAAATTATTAAAGGCGGCGGTTGGTGGCTATTTTCACAAAAACTAGGCACATTTTCTTCCCCAAGCCAAGTGTTTAACTTTTCCATCAGCCACTTTGGATAGGAGTATTTAAGAGAGAGACTTTTAATATTGCCGGGCTTTTCCCTGGAAATATTCCGAAGCACAGCATTGACAAAACCAGCTAAATTAGCAAACCCGAAAGCCTTAGTTAAGACTACGGCTTCATTTACTGCGGCGCGGTCCGGGATTTTTTCCATAAACTTTATTTGGCACACGGATATTCGCAATAAATTGCGAATAAACGGTTTCATTTTGTCTACCGGAGTTTTAGAAAAGTTGTTTATATTGTAATCGATTTGAATCAAGTTGCGTAATGTTTCATTCACCAAGTCGGTTACAAACGCACGGGCGCGGGGGTCTATGCCGGCTTCTGCAAGGGTTTTTCGCAAAGCGATGTTGGCGTACGCGCCGGAATCTAATACATCTGTTAAAACGGAAACGGCAATGGCACGGTCGGTTTTGTTTGTCAAATGGGTCACTATCCTTTTGTATGATACTTAATGTGATGTTTTAAACAGTATGACAAATAAATGGTGAAATGTCCAGAAATAATATTAAAAGCGGCCTTACATGCGCAAGGCCGCCCTTAAATAGTTACTTAGCTATGCGTTTTGATACCGTGCGCGCGGGTGGTTTTACAGGTGTATCCTGCCTGTTTCCCGGTGAATTTTGCTGCGGCATATTTGTGTTGCTTCCCGGTGCAGCTTGCTGCGGTACATTTGCTCTGTCGTATGAATTGTTGAAGTTATTATCGTAGTTGCTGTCATCATAACTTTGTCTAAATCGGTTTTGCGGCGAAGGAATTTCAGGCACGGTCGGGCTTGTTGGTTCATCTGCTTTTTTGCGGAAGAATACTGTTTCGCTACCTATCGTATCCATGTTGTTATCGGTAAAACTGTCTTCATAGTTTAAAACAGTTACTGTTTCTTCTGTGTTAGGAACAATACCAAGTGGAGTATTGCTTATATTGTTTATACCATAGTTTTCAAAAGTCATGCGATATGGACTGTAAGCCATACGGTTATTGTTGCGTGCCATGCGATTGGAATTATGAGCCATACGGTTGTTATTGTAGGCCATACGGTTGTTGTTGCGTGTTATGTGATTAGAGTTATGAGCCATACGGTTGTTGTGAGTCATGCGGTTAGTATTACGTGCCGTGGTGTAACGTCTTGGGTGTTGTGTATTGCGTGTTGCGGGATTAAGATTACGTGTTGGTACGGCAGAGGCTGCCCTGTGGTTAAAGGTATACCTGGGCATGGTAAGCCTAGGCGCGGGCATTGACGACCTTGCAGGTGTAGTTGTTGCTTTGTGTGTCTTATTTGCTTTATTTGCAGTAGTTGTGTTTGTTCTTGCAGGTGTTGCTTTACGTTTAGTGTCTACGCGTTTTGTTTCGGTTTTTTGTGTGGTTGAACGGGTTGGATTTGCAGCGGCGCGTTTTGTTTCTGCTGCATTGTTAGATGTATTGACTGTTGATGTAGAATTATTTACAGTGCTGCGGTTTGTGCGGTTACTTACAATTGCCTGTTCGGATGTGGTTACTCCCATGTCATAACCGTGTTGTTGGGCCATTCCTTGATTAGTTCCCGTACCCTGCGTGTGTCCTGTTCGACTGTAATTATCTAAACCGTGCATGTATCCTCTGTGACTGTAGTTATCCAAACCCTGCATGTATCCTCTGTGACCGCCATAGCGGAATGTATTGCCGATACGCCCTTGTGGACGCCCCAAACTAAAAGATCTGCTTGGTGTGGCGGTGTTGCTTGCAGCATTATTCGCGGCACGGTGGATACCTCTTGTTGTTCGGCCTGCGGTTGTTCTGTATGTGTCTGCACGGCGGTTTACGGAATCTGTTACCCGTTGTCCGTTGCGGTTGCCTTGGTTAGTTTCCGGCATGTTGGCAGAGCAGCCTGTTATTGCCACCATGCCTGCTACAATGCCGGTTACTGCGATACGTCTCCAGTTCATCTCTTTTCCCCCTAAAATTATTTATTCACTGTAATAAAAAATCACATGCACTTGACCTCACAACCGGAGTGTCTTGTGCCTGCGATTTTATGTTATGCAAATTCGATTATATAATACTGTACTTCCATTGGCATGTGACCAATAATTTTACATCATGTGAAAAGCTTGGCCATCTATGGCCGTGGCGTTAATTACCAAGGATATGTTATCCTCATTAGCTTTTGTACGAAGCCTTTCGACTATTGCTTCAACTATTATGTTTTCCCCAACGTAGTGTGTGATGTCAAGTATACACATTCCCGCGTCCAAAACAGCCAAAGCATCGGAATATTTTACATCACCGGTAATGTATACGTGGCAATTAGCGTCCCGTGCTGCTTGCCAAATACTCATACCGCTGCCGCCGCACATGGCAACTTTTCTTATTTTTGCGGATAAATTCCCACAGTAGCGGACGCTTTGTAAATTTAAGGATTTTTTTACCTGTTCGGCCAGTTCGCCCAAAGTAGTTTCGGACGGCAATTCCGCGATTCGTCCTATGCCGATTTCATTATTGAAAGGGTCTTTTGCCAACGGTGACGTATTTATTATGCCCAGCTTTTTCGCAAGGCAGTCATTTACGCCGCCGGGTGCTTTGTCAAGGTTTGTATGGGCAGAGTAAAGGCTGATGCCGTGCTTCGCAAGGGTAAGAATTTTGCGGCCAATAGAGTCGTCGGCCACCACGCGTTTTAGTGGGTTATAAGTTAGCGGATGGTGGGTAACAATACAATTGTAATTGCCCAAAATTGCTTCTTGTATTACATCGTCTGTGGCATCTAAGGCCACCAATATTTTTTTTACGGGTTGACGCCTGTCGCCAATTAGAAGGCCAACATTGTCAAAATCTTCTGCCCAGGAAGTTGGTGCCCAGGCTTCCATTGTGTCTATTATCCATTGTACGGTTGACATATATTTACCTGCTCTCTTTTCAGGGTGCTACCCCCTGATATCAGGGGGTATTGCTCCTGTTATGAAATAATTTCGCCGAATTTAGCCAGTGCGTCCGGTATGTCAATATTTTGCGGGCAAAGCGGCTTGCACCTGCCGCAGGATGTACATGCGCCGGGTTTTTCTTCCGGTTTAAGCATCCGTATGGCGGCCTCCAGGTGCCAGACCATGGCGTGGGAAGCCTCGTTGTACATCATCAACAGCGTTGGAATATCAAGGTTTTGGGGGCAGTCTTCCGTACAGTAACCGCAGGTTGTACAAGGCACACGGTCCACAATGGTTTCCAGTACTTTGTCTAAAAGCGCGGCTTCTTCCGGTGACAGCGGGTCGTGTTTAGAGAATATTTTAATATTTTCTTTGATCTGGTTTATATTTGACATACCGCTTAGTATTACGGGAATGTTATCCAGGGATTGTAAATATCTGAACGCCCAGGCGGCGTGAGAATCGTTTTGACGTACGGCTTTTAACATGGCATCCGCTTCCGGCCCCAGGTTTGCAAGCCTGCCGCCCCGCAGTGGCTCCATAACAAAAACGGAAAGGCCGTGATTTGTGATAACTTCGTATTTTTTTCTGGCCTCTTGCAATGTCCAGTCCATGTAGTTTAGCTGAATCAAGACAAATTCAAAATCGTTGCAGCCCTTGGCCTTCATTTCTGATAAAAACCTATCAATGGTTTCGTGGCGGCCATGGGACGAAAAACCCAAATGACGAATGCGGCCTTTTGCTTTTTGTTCCAGCAGGCAATCAATAATGCCCAAATTTTCGTCTGTGTAAATACGATATGTGTTTTCCGCCAAGTTATGCAGCATAAAAAAATCGAAATAATCTACACCGCACCGCTCCAGCTGAAACTCGAAAACGTCCAGCGGTTTGGCATATGTTTTGCCGGAAATTTCAATTTGTCCGTTTTTGATGCTCATCAGGTTCCCCGGGAGTTTGGACGCCAAGTACCAGCTTTCCCGCGGAAATTGCGAAAGGGCTTTGCCAAGGAAACGCTCGGAATCGCCACCGTGGTAAAAATAAGACGTGTCAAAATAGTTTACGCCGTTTGCGTAAGCGTATTCAACCATTTTTTCCGCGGTTTCGTGAATTGGGCCGCCCCAGCCGGATTCCCCGCCGGTAAGACGCATCGCGCCAAAACCAAGTGATGAAAGTTGCAGGTCTTTGAATTTATTGTAAATCATGTTGCCACTCCTTTTCCAACATTTTCGACTCTATCCACCCTAATCTCATTTCCGCCAATCGCCCGGCATCATCATTTAGAAAATGTATGTACCGGGCAATTTTATCTTTTTCCTGCTGCAAATATTGCAAGTAATGCGGGCTTTCGCATAAATATTTCCCTACGAAATACTCCCGGTCTGTCCAGGCAGCAATGTCATCGCCGGTGCAGCGGGCAACCAGGATTGCATAAAACCGTGCGTCTTCGTACACCAGTTTTTCCGTAGTTATTTCGTACCCTGCGCCGTGAAGGTTTCTTCGCAGCCTTTCCACGCTTTGTTGGGGCTGTAAAATCAGCTTTTCTGCGAACCGGGCCTTGGTTGGCTGGGCCTGCAAAATATCCCAAATCAACATGCCGCCCATGCCGGAAATCACTATGCAATCTGCTTCGTTTTCTTCCAGCGGTGCAAGCCCGTTGCCAAGTCGTGTTTCCAACCGGTCTAAAAATGGGACCAGTTGAATATTTTTTGCCGCGCTTTCCAGCGGGCCTTTGTTTACGTCACAGGCGATGGCTTTTTGGCAAAAACCCGTGCGCACGGCTTCTATGGGCAGGTAGGCATGGTCTGTGCCAATGTCCGCAAGTATTTTGCATCCCTTGGCAAATTCAAGTATAGCCTGCAAACGCGCCGACAGTGCCATTAATCCAAATAATCCTTTAGTTTTTTGCTGCGGCTTGGGTGGCGCAATTTGCGCAATGCTTTTGCTTCAATTTGGCGTATGCGCTCGCGGGTTACATTAAACTCTTTACCCACTTCTTCCAGGGTGCGGGCTCGTCCATCATCTAAACCAAAACGCAGGCGCAAAACTTTTTCTTCCCGCTCGGTTAAGGTGTCAAGTACGTCCATCAACTGTTCTTTTAGCAGGGTAAAGGCCGCCGCTTCTGCCGGGGCGGGAATGTCATCGTCAGGTATAAAATCTCCAAGGTGGCTGTCTTCTTCCTCGCCAATCGGTGTTTCCAGTGAAACAGGTTCTTGTCCTATTTTTAATATATCGCGGACTTTATCCACGGGCATTTGCATTTCTTTTGCAAGTTCGTCGGGGGTGGGGTCGCGGCCAAGTTCCTGTAACAGCTGACGGGACACGCGGATTAGCTTGTTAATAGTCTCTACCATGTGTACGGGGATACGGATTGTACGGGCCTGGTCCGCAATTGCGCGGGTAATAGCCTGGCGTATCCACCAGGTTGCGTATGTGCTGAATTTATAGCCTTTTTTATAGTCAAATTTTTCTACGGCCTTAATAAGCCCCAGGTTGCCTTCTTGAATTAGGTCTAAAAACAGCATTCCGCGGCCTACGTAGCGTTTGGCAATAGATACAACAAGGCGCAAGTTTGCTTCCGCAAGCCTTTGCTTTGCTTCCTGATCGCCATCTTCCATTAACTTTGCAAGTTCAATTTCTTCATCGCCGGAAAGTAAGGGAACCTTACCAATTTCCTTCAGGTACATTCGTACGTGGTCGTCGATGTTAATCGCGCCTTCTACGGCGGCAAGGTCTATTTCCTTGTCCTTTTCCGGGTCTAAATCCGGCTCCAGGTCTGTCGGTATGTCAATACCGTGGCTTTCTATCCACTCGTAAGCCTTGCCCATTTGGTCCGGGTCAAGGTCTATGTCGCCAAAAAAGTCCATAATCTCTTTGTGGCTTAAGGTGTTTTTGTTTTTCTTGCCAAGAGCTACAAGCTCTTCAAGGTGGTTCATTAATACAGGATCTTCGAAGGGTTTCAAAGAACACCATTCCTCTCGTTTCGCTTATATTTTAACCGTTCCATAAGCTTATATACTTATAGACGGCATGTTTCGTACCATAAAACCCAGTGTTTGCAAGGTTTCTTGGTTGTTTTTTACGTCTTCTTTCTGCATTTCGTTTAATGCCCATGCTCTTTTGATAATAAATGCAGTTTCGTTAAGTGCTTTTTCAATGGCGGCATCGGTGTTGTATTCCGGTGCGTCTATAAAGATTTCTGTAATTGCCTGGTGAAAATCCCCGGACTCAAAAGACGAAATAATATCCACAGGGCGTACTTGTTTGCCTGCCGCTGCGTTGGCAAAGGCAAGGGCCAATAACTCGGAATATATGCCGTCATCAATTTCTTGCGGGCCGATGTACCCACTTTCTTCCAGGGCGACAGCGGCAGAGTGGTGGGATAAAACCAGGTGAAGCAAAGTTTCTTTGGCTTTTTTTACGCCGCGGCTTTGGGGGGCGGCACGGGTTCTGCGTCTTATGTTTGGCATGACTGTTGGTGCAATGCCTTTTTGCTTATTTATTTCCGTATGAATTGCACCTTCAGAAATGTCGCTGATTTTAGAAATTTCTGCAACGTACGCTTCTGTTTCTATTGCGCTGGGCAGTGTGGACAGCAGTTTTGCGGCTTCTTCCGTAAAGCCGACACGCCCGTCGGTTGTGTTCATGTCGTACTTTTCTTTCGAAAGCCCCATTTGGAATGCGATGTGGCTTTTTGCGTTACGGATAAGTTCTGCCAAAGGTGTCGCACCGTGCCGCTGCAAGTATTCATCCGGGTCTTTTGCCTGCTGGTCGTGCTCGGATATGTTAAGGGTTTTTATTTTTATACCGCCCTTTGTTAGGGTGGGGATTGCCCGAAGTGTGGCCCGTATGCCCGCTTCGTCACCGTCCAGCATTAACACCACAGATGTGCAGCCGGCGTTTTTTAGAAGCCGTGCGTGGGAGTCGTTCAGCGCGGTACCAAGTACGCCAACAGTGTTTGTAAACCCCCATTGGTGCATGGCAAGTACATCCATGTAGCCCTCAACGATTATTAATTCGGTTTTACGCGCCTTCCGGGCCAGGTTAAGGCCGTATAAATTATCACTTTTATGAAAAAGACTTGTCTCCGGTGTGTTTACATATTTTGCTTCCTGCCTATCCGGGTCTTGCGGCTCACCCATAATACGCCCCCCAAAACCAACCACACGGTTGCGGGGGTCAATTATTGGGAACATTAAACGTGAGCGGAACCGGTCGTAATAACGGGTAGCGTCTTTGCGGTTTTGTGTGGCAAGCCCTGCGGCGGCGATATGTTCCGGTGAAGTGTCGGACAAGTGTTTTATAAGCCCGTCCCACAAATTTGGCGAAAGCCCAAGCCCAAACCGCATGACAAGTTTTGGGTGAACGCCCCGTTCTTCCAAATATTTGCGGGCATTCTCCCCATCGGGCGTATCAGAATATAAATAGTCGTGGTAAAAGCGGGCGGCTCTTTTATTAATTTCCGCACTGCGTTCCCGTGAAGCCCTTTGCTCCTTTGCAGAAGCGGATTCTTCTTTTTCCGGCAGCCTGTACCTTACCCTGTCTGCAAGGGTTTTCAGGGCTTCCATAAAATCTAAATTCTCAATTTTCATAATAAATGTAAGAACATTGCCGCCGGTACTGCATCCGAAGCAGTAAAACATTTGTTTAGACTGGCTTACGGAAAAAGACGGGGTTTTTTCGCTATGGAAAGGGCATAACCCCAAGTGGTTACCCGAACGGGGGTTAAGCTGGACATAGCCGGAAACCACGTCCACAATATCGTTTAATGCAATTACCTCCTGTATCGTTTCTTCCGGGTAACGCATTCAGTATTTCCCCCTTCCGTTATGTAAGATTTCTAGTTTCAGTCAACTCGATTTTCGAGTCAGCTAAAAATTTTGCCGCACATTTGCCATAAGTTTTTACCCTTGTACTGGTATAATTCGACGGCTAGATGCAAAATCCTTCATAGATATATGAAATATTCTTAGATTTTGTCTGGACTTTTTACACCTAAAAGTGATAAGATGCGATAGTGAAAAATAATGGAGGGTAGTGTGATGGTCAATCGACAGAAAATTATAACAATGACAAAGCTCGCTTTGTATGACAAGCACGAAGGTCCCGCCGATCGTATCGCCAGTGAATATTTCCGCCACGACTATATTTATAAAGAAAATTTAGGTACACGGCTTGCAGTTGGTTTTGCCGGTATTTTGATTCTTGTACTCTATTGGGGGCGGGTAATTTTCTTGGATGGCGCAGATATTTTGCAAATGGATGTACGTCAATACCTTACAGATTCTGTACTTTTTCTGGTAGCTCTTCTGGCAGTGTATTCGCTGATTGGCACAATCAAGGGCACAAGAGATTATTATCTGATGCAAAAGCGTCTGGAAAATTACAGTTCCCTTATTAAGCAGCTAGAAGATTATGAAAACACCGCAAGTAAAAATAGGAAGGATCCCGAGCGTCGTTATGGAACAGATATTGATCATACGTGAGGTTCTTGTTAAATTTTTCAAAAGGTACGAAGTATTTATTCTGCCGATACTCAAATTTTTATTAGGGTTATTTGTGTTTACAAATATCCTGTCAATTGGGTATGTGCATTCTGCATTGGAACCGTTTGCAGAACAATGGTCGCCCACACTGTTAAGTGTATTATTTGCGTTACTGTTTACGATTATGCCCGCAAATATGGGCTGGCTGCTTATTATTTTAAGTGTAACCGTACAGCTTTCCGCTAATATCGAAATTGCTGTTGCTGTATTCGTATTTTTGTTATTTGTTTTTGCGTTTTACGCAAGAATGGCCCCAAAAGAATCAATATTGATTCTGTTTACTATTCTGGCATTCCATTTTAACGTGCCCTATCTTATCCCAATTCTTGCAGGGCTGTATTTCCCGATAACGGCAATTATCCCAATTACCGTCGGAGTGTTTGTTAACGCGCAAATTCCTATACTTTTTGGCCTTGTTCAGCATTCGCCCACAACAGCCGGTGCTATGGCAGACATGGAAATAGCCGATATTCTTACGGAACTTCCTGAAGCTTTTTCTGTCGTATACGAAACACTTGTGCATAGTTTGGCCGTAACCCATACATGGCTGTTTACGGCAGTAGTTTTTGCAATGGTTATTGTGCTTGTACACTTCATTAGCCGTTTGTCCATTGACTATGCAAAAGAAATTGCTATTGCACTGGGCTGTGTAATGAATATTTTTGGCTTTATTGTAGCGGTACTTATAGCCGGTGAATCGGCTAATATTGGCCTTGTAATTATTATGACAATTTTGTGCGGTATCTTGGCAGGGCTCGTACGCTGCTTTGATGCAATCCTGGATTACCAGCGCGCAGAGTCTGTACAATTTGAAGACGATAATAATTTTTATCATGTCCGAATTGTACCCAAGGTTATACTAAGTAAATCCCAGCGGGTGGTTAAGCGTATCCGTCCCACCTCGGAAACAGATTTACCAAAAGATGAAAGGCTGGCCGCAGCCAGGCGTACGCGCTCGCCGCAGAATGTCAGCCCTGCCCGTAACTTGGATATTGGCAGACGCCCAAGACCGGATATGCCGCGGCATGAAGGTGTCCCTCCGGTAAGAAGGCGGCCATTACCGCCAAAATCCGATAAGGACTAATTCAAGTGTTGTTAGAGTTTAGTGAGTCAATTTGCTCCGGAAAGGGGCTAAAGGAAAAAAATTATGCTTGCTTCTATTAGTGACTGGTTGGTAGAAATTACAAATTTACCTCCGCTTGTTATGCATCCTTTCGGTTTTTTTCAGATGCTGGACGTTTTAATTCTTTTCACAGTTTTGTATCTGATTTTAAAATGGATAAAGCGCACCCAGGCATGGGTTTTGTTAAAAGGAATTGTCTTTATTGCGGTTGTAGCAATTTTGGCAGAACTTTTTAGCTTAGTTGCGGTACAGTGGATTGTACGGCACACCATTGGGATGGGGCTTGTGGTGGTTGTCATCTTATTTCAACCGGAGTTGCGTAAAGTATTGGAACAACTAGGGCGCGGTCAGTACTTGTTCCCCCTAAAAAACGAGACAGAACAAAAAGTATATTCTGCCGCCCATACAATAGATGAAATCATTGTGGCTGTACGCACAATGTCCAATGGGCAAACCGGTGCGTTAATTGTGCTGGAGCAAAATATCGATTTAAGCGAACATGAAGAAAATGGAGTACCCTTGGACGCCCAGGTTAGCGCGCAGCTTTTACTTACTATTTTTGACAAAAACGCACCGTTGCATGACGGCGCGGTTATAATCCGTAACAATCGCATTAGCTCGGCGTCTTGTATTTTGCCGCTTTCGGCAGAACATATTGATTCGGCACTGGGTACACGGCACCGCGCTGCAATTGGCATTACAGAAGTTGCGGATGCCCGTGTTGTTATTGTCTCCGAAGAAACAGGAATAGTTTCTATTGCAATTGGCGGGGAAATTCAGCGGGATGTTACGGAAAAGCAGATAAGAGATTTATTAATGTGGGGCGAGCCTGTAAAAACCAGGTTTTCATTGTTTAGAAGGAGGAAATCATGAAAAGATTTTTCTCTTTGTTTTACACAGATTTGCATTGGAAATTAATTTCGCTGGTATTGGCCTTTATAATATGGTTTATAGGCTCAAATATGTATAACTTGCACGAAAACGATTCTTTTGACTTTAGGCTGCGGCTTAACAATGAAGGAATTTTGGCAAATGAAGGCCTTTTGCTTGTTAACCCCGATGCATTGGCTATTGACGTAAGCGTTGGGGTGCGTGCCACAAGGCGTTACATGGAAGTTTTAAACGAGGCAAGCGCGAGTCAAAGGGCAGAAATGATTATTCCCAGCATCGACTTTAGAGTGGTAAATGTTGACGATGTAAGAAATAGCGAAGGCCCTTTAACCGTACGCATGTATGTAAGTGTTAACTTATATCCGGGATACGAGCATTTCTCTATAAACCCGCGATTTGTAGATGTGGAAATTGAAGCTATAACCCGCCAAATATTCCCTGTTACTATTGATGTTATCGGTGAGGTTGATTCCGGGGTTGAGTTGCGCCCAATTAGTGTTGCAAATAATAATGTGGCTATTACGGGCTCACGTACAAATGTGGCACAGATAGGCGAAGACGGCGTTCGTGTACAAGTTGATATACGGGGCGTAAATTTTGATGTCGCTTTTGAAAACCTGCCGCTGGTTGTTTTTGACCATGACGGAAATGACATAACTAATACTGTACACCTAAGTGTAGAGGAAACAACTGCTTTTGTATCTGTTTGGCCTATACAGACAGTTGAGGTTAGTGTAGGGGTTACCGGGGACATACCGGTTGGTTTTGTCCTTGAAAGCGAAGAGTTTACTGTTGACCCCGGTACGGTTGAAGTAGTAGGTCCGTATTCGGTTTTACAAGGTTTAGAGTATATTCCCGTAGAAATTGATTTATCCGACAGAATTGACAGTTTTGTAGAATATATTGACATAACGGAATGGCTGCCGGACGGTGTTTCTTTGCGCAGCGGTTTTGAGCCAATGGTTGCCGTGGGGATAGGCATAGAGCCTGTAGAACGGTGGACATTCTTTGTGCCTGTCGACGATGTGCGTACTGTCGGCATTTCCGTTTCCTATGCCGTCGTTAGCGAAATAGCTTCAGTAAGAATTGAGCTATTCGGCTCACGGGCGTTGCTTTCAGAAATTGATCCTGCCACGGATATAGGGCTAGAAATTGACCTGCGTAACCTTCCTATAGGAACGCACCTGGTACCTATTATAGTGGACTTGCCGGATGGCATTGAATTGGCCCAACGGGCACCGACACTACGGGTAGAAATAAATGAGCCTGCCGTCGATGAAGTAGAAGAATATATTCCTGTCGAAGAGACGGATCAAGTTACAGATTATAATAACGGCGACATAAATGACTACAACACAAATGACAACGCAGACCAAGATGGCACAGAATACGATTATGCCTACAATGATCCTGTAACGCCTGATGATGAGGAGACTGACGATTGATAAAGCAAATGTTTGCGCCGCTTTTTGCCCTAAAGGGTAATGCCCGCTATGCGGTTTTTACAGAGCCGCTTTGGGGCATACCCTTTCATTTGTATTTTCCGTTTCTTACGCTTTTCATGTTCAGCCTTGGGGTATCGGATGCCAATATAGGCATCCTCTTTGCTGTAGGCCTAATTGTACAAATGGTGGCAAGCGTTTTAAGCGGTGTCCTTACAGATAAATTTGGCCGAAGGAAGACAAACATTATTTGGGATCATCTTGCATGGACTGTACCTTGCCTAATTTGGGCCTTTGCCCAAGATTTTAGATGGTTTATTGTTGCCGCGCTTTTTCACGGCTTGTGGCCCATTGGTTCAAATGCCTGGG
Source organism: Bacillota bacterium (assembly GCA_009786175.1). Next base: position 36,362 of record WQTQ01000230.1, read on the forward strand.
AATGCTTGCTTGTGGAAGACGAAAAGCCAGACAAAATAGTTCGGTTATTCAATTGGGTTTACATTATGGGAAGTGTTTCTATATTTTTCGCGCCCATTTCAATTTTCTTTATCCGTATGTTTGATTTGGTTCCCGTAATGCGTGTATTGCTTGTTTTCGCGGCAATTTCCATGAGTGCGAAATTTATCCTGCATTATATTTTTGCTACAGAGCCGGAACAGGGCATTATCCGCATGAGGGAAACGGTAGGCGTGTCCATATACAAATTACTTTGGCAATACACCGGTGTACTTAAACAAATATTTACCACACCTGCCACGCGGCGGGTTTTAATACTTATAATTGTTGTGCATATTCAGCATCTTGCCACTAATTTTTTCGCACTGTATATAACCCAGGATTTGGGCATACCGGAAGAGTATATGGCTTGGTTCCCTGTGCTTAGGGGAATAATAATGCTTACTTTCTTCCTGGTTTTTCAGCGAATTTTAGACAGATACCCAATTTACATGGTTATGATTGTCGGCCTTGGGTTTTATATGGGCGGATACATTTTACTGCTTTTAACCCCTGCCGGGTTTTTGTTCCCCCTACTGATTTTTACCGCCATAGATGCCTGCGCCACCGCGTTATTCATGCCGCGGCGCGATACACTTGTTATAAATAATGTAGACCCTGCGGAACGGGCGCGTATTAGGGCAATGCTTATGGCAATAATGCTTGGTGTGGCAAGCCCGTTTGCGGCCATGACAGGGCAATTATCGGAAATTAACAGGCGCATTCCGCTTATGGCAAGCCTTGGACTGTTTGTAATTATTGGATTTATTGTGATGATGGAACGGAGGAAAACGGATGAGACCAACAAACCGGCAACTGCTTAAACTAACAAAACCGGCAAGATATACCGGCGGCGAAGTAAACGCCGTGCAAAAGGAAGTTACGCCGAGCATGACCCGCTTTGCCTTTTGCTTCCCGGATGTTTATGAAATTGGCATGAGCCACTTGGGCTTGCAGATACTGTATTTTTTGCTTAACAAACGGGAAGACACCTACTGCGAGCGGGTTTTTATGCCGTGGCTGGATATGGTTGATTTTATGCGAGAGACAAGCAACCCCCTGTTCGCGTTGGAAACCGGTGACGAACTTAAAAAATTCGACATTCTGGGTTTTACTCTGCAATACGAAATGTCATACACAAATATTTTGGCAATGCTGGACCTTGCGGGTATTCCGTTGTATTCCAAGGACAGGGATGAAACACATCCCATAATTTGTGCCGGAGGCCCCTGTGCCGTAAACCCAGAGCCAATGGCAGACTTTGTGGATTTTTTCTATATTGGTGACGGAGAGGCAAGTTTGGACGCGGTTTTAGACCGTTATCACGCGAATAAGTTAAAAGGCGGCATAAAATTAGAGTTTCTCGAGAGTATTTTGGATATTCTCGGGGTATATGTGCCGCGGTTCTACGACGTTTTTTACAACAATGACGGAACATTGGCAGCTTTTGTACCAAATAACAGTAAGGCACCTGCCGTGGTTAAGCGGGCATTTTCCCCGTCGTTAGATTATTTTCCAGAAACGTTAATTACACCTTTGACGGAATCTGTCCATAACCGCGCGGTGTTGGAGCTTGCCCGTGGTTGTATGCGCGGCTGCCGTTTTTGCCAAGCAGGGTATATTTACCGTCCAATGCGCGAGCGCGGGGTAGGGGAATTGTTAGAGCAAACAAAAAATTTATTGGCCGCCACAGGCCACGATGAGGTTTCGCTGCTGTCCCTAAGTGCCTGCGATTACAACAATTTTGCGGAACTTGTGGACCAGCTGCTGGAGGTAACGGTACAAAAGCGGGTAAGCATTTCCTTGCCGTCTACCCGGCTGGACGCAATTGAGACATTGGCAAAGGTTCAATCTGTCCGCAAGTCTTCTCTAACCGTGGCCCCGGAAGCGGGCAGCCAGCGAATGCGGGACATTATTAACAAAAACCTGACGGAAGAAGAAATATTGGAAGGCTGTTACCGGGCGTTTTTATCCGGTTTTGACAAAATAAAGTTGTATTTTATGGCTGGGCTGCCCGGTGAAACCTCAGAAGATTTGGAAGCTGTTGTCAAGCTGTGCGACAGTGTGGTGGATACGTATTACCGCCTAACATACGAAGAGCGGAAGCGGCCGGTAAGTGTGTCTGTAAGCACCGCTTACTTTGTGCCAAAACCGTTTACGCCATTCCAATGGGCGGCACAGGTTAGGCCGGAAGACTTTATTACCGGCCAGCAAGCGGTGAAAAACGCCATTTGCAACAAGCGGGTAACATATCGTTACCACGATGCTAAAACTGCCCAAGTAGAAGGAGTTTTGGCCCGGGGTGACCGCAGAGTTGGTCAACTGGTAAGAACTTCTTACCAGTTGGGGGCAATTTTTGACGGCTGGAGCGACCAATTTGACCCGTCCATTTGGCAGGAAGCCTTTGAGCAGACTGGCCTGACCCCGGAATTTTACACCCACAGGGAGCGGCCAACAGACGAAAAACTCCCCTGGGATTTTATAGATATGGGCGTAACAAAAAAATTCCTGCAACAGGAATGGGATAAGTCTAAGAAAGGCGTAACTACACCAAATTGCAGGGATGGCTGCGCCGGTTGCGGTTTGGGTTGTAAACTAGAAAATTGAGGTGCGAAAGTTTGAATATAACATACCGGGACACAATTACAGTGGACGAAGTTAATGCAATCCGCAAATCTATGGGGTGGCGGCAGTTTCATCCCGATCAAATGCAGGGGATTATTGATTCTGCAGAGCTTGTAATTGCGGCTTATGATGGCGAAAAAGCCGTAGGCTTCGCAACACCGGCGGGAATAATATTGATTAACCCACAGTATCAATTTATTGGTATCGAAAAGGAATTTGTAACCCGTATGTATGATTTTGTGCATAGCAAATTACAACCGGGTTTTGGGGAACAAATCCACATAAGAGCTTTTGGCGAAGAACAAATTACTTTGTATGAAAGCCTTGGGTTTCAAATTTCCACACAGCTTGGCACACCCATGCACATTTGTGTAACAAACCAAGTGGAGATTACTGACAAAATGTATAAGCAGATGGAGTTTAAGGAAGATGGAAACTAAAATTCGCTTACGCTTTTCGAAAAAAGATACTTTACGCTTCATAGGTCATTTGGACTTTATGCGCGTGTTTATGCAAGCCATACGCCGCAGTGGGCTGCCTATCGCGTATTCACAGGGGTTTAACCCCCATCAGCTTGTTTCGTTTGCGTTGCCATTGCCCTTGGGTATGGAAAGCGTAAATGACTATGTGGATATTACCTTGTCGGCTGAACTCCCCGGAGACGAAATAGCAAGCCGCATAAACAATTGTGCCCCGCAAGGGCTACGTATTTCTGCCGCTTACAAGGCAACGGGGCAAAATTCCGCCGCTGCCACAATAGCCGCAGATTATGCAATTGCAACATCCATCCCACAAGAAAAAATAAAGGAATCCGTAAAAAAAATACTGGAATCCGAAACCCTGGTTATCCCCAAAAAAACAAAAAGCGGTATAAAAAATACGGATATCCGCCCGGATATTTTTAATATACAAATCCTTGATGGCCGTCTATTGTTACGTCTTTCCGCCGGTAGTGCCAGGTTCCTTAACTCGTTGCTTGTTGCAGAGCAGGTTATGGGCGAAGTCCCTTGTACTTCCGACATATCCCGTTTGGAATTATATCAAACAGACGGTAAAGGGGGCTTTGTACCCCTATGAAGTGTCTGTTAATTGAGCATTTGGAAGGCGGCGTACGTACAGCCATAACCGAGGACGGCAAACTGCGGGAAATTTTTATAGACAAGGAACACAGCGCGTCAAAAAATGGGCAGGTAATTGTTGGCCGCATAAGGACAATCATGCCCGGGCAGTTTGCATTTATTGATATTGGCAGTGGAAAAAACGCTTTCGCAAACTTAAAAACCGGGCACAATCTAAAAAGCGGGCAGCCACTTTTGGTGCAGGTTCAAAAAGATGCCACATCTTCAAAAGGGGCGTACGTAAGCCAGGATATAAGCCTAAAAGGCTGGCTGGTTATACTGCACAAACACCCGCCGGGCGAAGTTGGCGTATCCCACAAAATAACTGATGAAAAAGAAAGCCGCAGGCTTAAAACATTAGTGCGAAAGCTTCTGCCCAAAGGATATGGCGCGATAGTGCGTACTAACGCCGAAGGCTGTAACCGTGACGCGCTACAGGCTGAAATTAATAAACTGCACCAAGTATATGAAGAAATTTTGCAGCGGGCGGATTTTGCCCTGCCCCCCGCAAAACTGTACCCCAAAATCGCGGTTTCAATTGTCCCGGTGTTAAACGATGTTGTTACAGAAAACTTAGACGAAATTTGCATAAGCGGCAGCCAAGAAGAATTTAACGAAGTGAAGGAATATATTTGCGATTTGGCCCCGGGCTTAAGGGACCGCATTTTTCACCATAACATTGAAACCGGTAAATTGTTTGATATTCGCGGTGTAAAAAAGCAAATCCGCGCCGCGTTGGAAAAAGTCGTACCTCTGCCTTGTGGCGGGTTTATCACAATTGAAGAAACCGAGGCATGCGCGGTTATCGACGTAAACACGGGCAATAATCATACATCTTTAGATTATCGGGATACAGTGCTAAACACTAACCTGGAAGCTGCCGCCGTAATAGTAGACCAAGTAATTTTGCGCAACCTATCCGGGATTATCATCATTGATTTTATCGACATGCCCAAGCAAGAGGATAAAGCGAAATTAATGGCAGCGTTACACCAAGAGGCAAAGCGCGACCGTACCAACCCGGAAATATTTGACATGACAGCCCTTGGAATTGTACAAATAGCGCGGCCAAAACGGCGTTTGCCACTAAGCTACTTACTGGAAGAAAACTGCCCCCATTGCGGGGGCAGGGGAAGGGTAAGGAGCAGCTAAACTTACCTCACAAACACATGCCAAAACCCCATAATTATCAGAGCCGAGGCAATCAAAAACCCCCAGCCGGGCATCATAAACTGTACAATCATACCTACGCCAACAAAGAAAAGTATTAGCCCCATAAGGCGTTTTTTTCTTAGCAT
>WQTQ01000231.1 GCA_009786175.1 Bacillota bacterium
ACATATTTGGGGCCTACATTTTTGCTGGTGTTTATCCTGTCTGTGGTTAACTCCTTCAAGGTTTTTAGGGAAATTTATGTACTTACGGGTACCCACCCCAACTCTTCCATTTACTTATTGCAGCATTTTATGAATAATCAGTTTCAGGCACTCAACTATCAGCGGATGGCATCTGCGTCATTCTTTGTATTTGGGTTTATTTTTGTACTTGTGCTTATTTTGTACCGCCTGCAGCAAAAGCAAACTTACTTGTAAAGGGGTGTGACAATGACTAAGGCAATCAGATTGGTAAGGTATTCGATTATCCTTTTACTGGCCGCTATTTTGGCCTTAGCTTTCGCACTGCCTATTTTTGTTACGTTTACCAACTCGTTTATGACAGGGTATGAAATATCACACAGATATTCGATAGACATTTTACCCTCTAATTATTTTTACAGGCTGGATGTTTTCCAGCAAATTCACTTTGTAAGAATGACCGTAATGCCTAACTGGGTAACTTTTAGGCAATATATAAACTTGCTTCAAAATTCGGAATATTTAAACGGCCTTTGGAACTCGATTATTATTACCGCGCCTTCTGTTGTAGGGCAGCTTATTATAGCCGTGCCTGCCGCCTACGCCTTCGAGCTTTCAAAGCTTAGGCACAAAGAAAAGTTGTTTTTTGTGTACATCGTGGTAATGCTAATGCCCCTTCCCGTTGTGCTTGTGCCGCAATTTATAATGGCGGGGTATTTGAATATTTCGGAATCTATGTGGGCAATTATTTTACCTGCAATATTCAGCCCCTTTGGGGTGTTCCTGCTTAGGCAGTTTATGAAAAATATTTCGCTGGAGTTTATAGAAGCCGCAAAGATAGACGGCGCGGGGCATCTTAGGATTTTGTTAAGCATTGTTACCCCGCTTATGAAGCCCGCCATTGCCGCCTTGGCATTGCTGGTTTTTATAGATTACTGGAACGTAGTAGACCAAGCAATTGTGTTTATTACAGACCCCAGCTTCGAACCCCTTAGCGTGGCGTTAACCACGCGGTTTAGGGGGATGTACGACATAATGTTTGCGGCTTCGTTTTTTTACATGATTCCCGCGCTGCTGGTGTTTTTGTTTGGGCAAGAGCAGTTGATTGCAGGCATGAGAGTATCGGGGCTGAAATAGGAGGTAATAATGGACTATAAAAAATTCTTGTACAGGGTAACTATTTTGTTTGTGGGGCTGCTGATATTTTTGACGTTTTTTTCCCGTACACTTTTGGATTTAAACGTGCCCAGGGTGTCTCTGGCCTTTATCCAGCGGGGGACCATTAACCCGGAAGCCAGATCTTCCGGCATTGTTACCCCTGCGGACACAGAGCGTATTTTTGCCCCTGCAGACGGCAGGATTACGCAAATCTTACAGCGTGGAGACGAAACCGGCTTTGACACCGTGCTGTTTACCATTACCAACGATGTTCAATTTCTGCGGAATTCTTTAGAGCAGGAGGAACACATACTGCGGGTTAACGCGCTTAACATCGAACAAACCACAAGCAACCTGGCGGATGCAAGGCGGCGGCTGGCCCAATTGCAGGAACAACCGTTAGATTTGCCTGCGGCCCCTACCCTAAGCCTTTGGGAGTTTGACATCCAACTAGACGCCAATACCGCAAGCAGAGAGACACTGGAAAACACAATAGCCAATATAGAACTTGATATCCAAACTATACGCGATGACATTGCCACCTTGGAACTGTTATACGCCGAAGGTATTGTCCCACGGCAGGATATTTATGCCAGGGAACGGGACATTACCCCACGGGAGCGGGATATTGCCGCCCGTCAGGCGGATATAGAAAGGCTTGCCCAAGCCCGTGAAGAAATTTATACGCGCCGCCAGCAGGCAATAACAAATTACGAAAACGCCCGCAGTACACACACAGATTCCGTAGCCGCAACCCAGCGGGCCAGACGAGAGCAAATAGAAGCACAGCAAAATGTAATTACCGGCCACAATTTTACATTGGCCACCCAAAACATGGAGCGAGAACGCATAGAAGCCCGTATTGCAAATTTGCAAGAGCAAATAGACCGTGACGGCGTGGTTTATGTAGAGTTGGAAGAGTTCCCAAACCGTATTGTTACGGAAATAATGCCCGGCATAGACATTGGCTCTGTGGTAATGGAAGGTATGCCAATTATGACAACGGCCCTGCGCAACAACCGTTTTATTATACAGGCGGCTTTCCCCCAAAGTCAGGACTTTATTAGGGTAAACCAAGACGTAGACGTGATGGTTGCCGCAAACCGTATTGAAGGTACAACCACCCGGGTAGTACCCGACGGCGGCAGGAATATTGTGTATATCGAAGTGCGAAGCAGTCAGCTTTCCGGGGGCGAATTAGCTCAAGTTACCGTTTCCGGCGGGGCCACCACCCACCCGTCGGTTATTCCCCTTAGCGCGCTAAGCTATGACGGGCAAAATTATTCCATCATGTATGTAGTACCGGTAGAACGCCGCTTTGGCAATGACTACTTTGTACGCCAGATGCAAGTGGACGTAGGCCGCAGGGACAGCAGGTATGCCGTAGTTTCTACCCGCTTTGGGGAACTTCCCACCGGGCCCATAATCGTAAACAGCGACATGCCCGTGTGGTCCGGCTTGCGTGTGAGGTTGGTAGCGGGGCACGAATTTGCCCCCACCAGGTAGCAGCCATGAAAAAACTACTTATATTTGGCCTTTGCAACTTGCTTGTGCTTTTGGGCAGTTTAGGGGTAGGCATTTATGCCCATTCTGCCGCAGGGCGGTACTTTGCCCCGGATGTAATTTTTATTGCCCCCTTGCTGAACGAAAGCCATCTGCACTGGAATATGGATAATGTAAACACGCTGCGCTGGCAGTTTTTAGACTATTCTTTTTCCGCCGAAAGCCGCGGCAACGCGCTTTTAGAGTCTTCTACCCATCGTGTTTCTACCACTGTTGTATACACAGACGCGGCGTATTTCAACATACATTTTTTGGATTTTATTGACGGTAACCGCTGGCTGGAAGATGCCAACGCTATTGTATTAAACGAAGCTTTGGCGTGGCGGCTGTTTGGCGGCAGTCAAATTGCAGGGGCACCTGTGACTATCAACGACAAACCGTATACCGTAGCGGGGGTAGTACGCCAAGGCCCCCGTGGTGTTGGCGAGTATATGGCATGGATGCCACGGGACGCATCCCCTTTCCCGCTTCCGGTTACTGCCCTGTATATCCTGGCCAACAATTACAACTTAGTGGACATTTACGCCCATACTCACGGTAACGCCGGGATGCTTCGCAGACAATTCAGGAACCCGGAGGATTACGCGATTATAAATATTAACCGGTATATTGAAGCCATTGGCCTGCGCGGCAGGGTATTTATGTACATTATATGGTTGTATATTCTGGTTTTATTGATACACGCCTGCATAAGCAAACGCGGAAAATTTAACCTGCGAACGGTTTTGACCTTTATCTTGCCGGTGACAGGCGTTTTACTGGCCGCTTTCGTGTTATTTACGGGTATGAGCGAAATTTTGTATTGGCTGCCCAACTTATCACTGCCCGGCACATCTGTGTTAAGAAGCTTTACAAACACCGGTATACTTCCGCCGGAAGGATATTTGCCTTTTGGGCTTAGGCGGCTGGCGGAACTTAACCGCCTTGGGAATATCGCCTGGATAACCGGCGCGGTGGCCTTTGTAAATTTAATCTTCTGCACAGCAATTCTGAAAGGAGTGTCACAGGAATGAAAAAGCTAGAAATTCTTGCGGTTTTAATGGTTGTAATATTATCCCTGCCGATGGCAGTAATTGCACAAAAAGACGAGGATTATGCCATCGAGGAGGCTGTTGCAATCCATTATGACCGTGCTGTTGCAATGGCAATAAATAATTCTGCCATAAATGACATAGATGAGCTTATCGAGGACATGGAAGAAATCCGTGACGATTTGCGTACAGACCTTAGACGGCTGGAGCGGGGCGATTGGAGACAGGAAACTGTGAATGCCCTTTTCGAAGAACTTGGTGAGCTTGAAATGAGCCTGTTTTTTGCCCACGCAGGACAGCAAACCCTACGGGACAACATCGAAATGTCTATCCAAAACCTTCTTGACAGCATGACCGACCCGGACAGTATGGGAGTTATTGTTGAAAGGAACTTAGAAGCCGCCATCGCCGGTATACTTGCCGCCCAAGGCATGAGCGGCAACATGGCTATGATGCAAATGCGTTTATTTGATATATTTGACGAAATAAGCCGCCTGCAAGACGGCAGACAAGTTCAAGAAATGATTTCTGCCGCCCGCCGCGCGTTAAATGAAATGGATCAGCAGATGTATTTGCTTCGCCTTCAGCAGCGGCAATCCAAACTTGTCATGGAAAACACCCTGCGCAGTTTAATTGCAGCAGTCACCGAACTGGAAACCGCAATTGAAACAATGGAAGCCAACCTTGCAATAGCTGCAGAAAACCTTCGCCGTGTAACTGTCAGGCACAATTTTGGGCGGGCCAGCAACAACGAACTCCGCGCCGCCCGGCAAGCCCTAGCCTTAGAGGAAATGACCTTGGCACAGCGCAAAACAACCCTGTACAATGCCCGCAACAGCCTTAATCTTCTGCTTGGGCAGCCCCTTTCCCAATATACGGTTATTGATTTTGACCGTACCCCACCGGAAATACCGGATGATTTGGCCGGGCACATAGCCGAAATTATTCCCACTACCCCTCCAATCCGGCAGCTGCAATTGGACGTAGACAGGGAACACGAGGCCATGCGCGCCTACAGGGGCAGTGACAGGGAAAAACGTGCCGCCCTTCGGGAAGCTTACGAGCGGGCAGCACAAAGGCGCGACCAGGCTATGCTTACAATGGAAGCCGCCCTACGCCGCGCCTACAACGATTTGTTAAATTTACAAACTACAACGGAAACACAGCTTCTGCAGTTATACCGCGCCCAACAGGCACTGGAAGTTGCGGAAACCAACCTTGCACTTGGCCGCGTTACACTTCACGAAGTTGTATTGGCACAGCAAGCCGTATTCCAGGCCCGGCAAGCGATAACCTCTACGCATAATCAAAAGTGGACTCTTGCCTTTAGGCTGGAAAACCCGTCGCTGCTAAATTAGTGTATTTCATCTTCTTGAACTTCGCCGCCAACAATAAGCGCGATTAATTCAAGTTCTAACTGCTCTATGCAGCAGCGTTCCATATTAACCCTGCCGTTAGGCAAAAATTCTACGCCTTCCTCTTCCAGGAGGGCTTTTCTTTTTTCCCCGCATCCGCCGCCTGCAATGGTGCCGTCTGCCATAACAACCCGCTGCCACGGTATGTTATCCGGAGGGCAAACCCGCATGGCACGTCCCACCTCCCTGGAAGAGCGGGGATGGCCAAGGACAGCAGCTATTTTGCCGTAGGAAACTACTTTGCCATATGGGATTTTCTTTACGACGGCGTAGACTTGTTGGTAGAAATGATTCATGTCTATTTCACTACAAAGTTTACTATTCTGCCGGGTACATAAATGCTTTTTACAATTTCTACACCGGCAAGCTTATCTGACAACTGTTCTTTTGCCCGGGCAAGTACCCCGTCCTTGTCCAGTTCTGCGGCAACCTGCATATTCCCGCGGAACTTACCGTTCACCTGCAACGCAATCTCTATTGTATCGGTTTTTAGCATGGCATCGTCCCAGTTTGGCCAAGATTCTGCAAATATTGTGTTTGTATGGCCCAACCGCTCCCAAATTTCTTCTGCCATGTGAGGCGCAAACGGCGAAAGAAGAACGGCCAATGTTTCAATTGTGGCTTTGTCTACGCCGCCGGTGATTTTTGCCATGGCTTGCAGCGTATTGGTATGCTCCATAAAGCCGCTGATAACCGTGTTAAGTGACAAATTTTCTAAACGGGTTGTGATGTCGTGTATTATGCGGTGGCGCAAACGCTCCATATCTTCTGTTGGACGGGCAGGGTTTTTGAAGGAAGGCTCTACAAGCCGCCACAATTTATTAAGGAAGCGGTAAACGCCGTCTATGCCGCTGTTATCCCACTCGCTGTCAAGCTCCGGCGGGCCAACGAACAATTCGTACATACGCAATGCGTCACAGCCATGGGTAGGAATAAGCTCGTCGGGGGAAACACAGGATTCCGGCTTGGATTTGCTCATTTTTTTGCCATTTTTGTTTATCATGCCAATGTTAAACAGCTTTTTGATTGGCTCTTCAAATTCCACCGTGCCAATATCGTACAAAAATTTTGTATAAAAACGGGCGTACAACAAGTGTAAAACGGCGTGTTCTATGCCGCCAACGTAGTAATCCACAGGCAGCCATTTCTTTAAGGCTTCCGGGCTTGCCAACGCTTTGTCGTTGTTTACGTCCGGGTAGCGCAAGAAATACCAGGAAGAACCTGCCCACTGGGGCATGGTGTTAGTCTCCCGCTTGGCGGGCTTGCCGCATTTTGGGCATGACACATTAACCCACTCTTCTACAAGGGCAAGGGGGGATTCGCCTGTATCGGCGGGCTTGTAGCCTTCCAAGTACGGCAGTTCTACGGGCAAGTCTTCATCGGGCACAAGCACGGGGCCGCAGCATGGGCAGTGGATTATAGGAATCGGCTCGCCCCAGTAACGCTGACGAGAGAAAACCCAGTCCCGTAATTTGTAGTTTACCGTTTGCTTACCCGTACCCATATTCTCTAAAGCCTTAGTAATCGCTTCTTTACCGTCAGACGCAGAAAGCCCGTTAAACTCGCCGGAGTTAACCATAACGCCGTCATCGGTAAATGCTTCCGTAAGAGGCGGCAAAGGCGTTGCGTACTCCCAAGGCGCGATAACCTGGGTTATCGGCAGGTCAAATTTTTTCGCAAATTCAAAATCCCGTTCGTCATGGCCGGGTACGCACATTATTATGCCTGTGCCGTAATCCGCAAGAACATAATCCGCAATCCAAATGGGCATGTCTCCCCTGCCCGTCATCGGGTTAACGGCATACCGCCCTGTGAATACCCCTGTTTTTTCCTTGCTTGCCATACGGTCTATGGAGGAGCGGGTAGATGTCTGCTTTATATATTCCTCTACCGCCGTCATTTGTTCCGGGGCAGCAAGCTTGGCCACAAGTTCATGTTCCGGCGCAAGCACCATAAATGTGGCCCCAAAAAGTGTGTCCGGGCGGGTGGTATACGCCCGTAGTTTTACATCCGGCATACCGGCAACCGCAAAATCAATTTCTGCACCGTGGCTTTTACCAATCCATTCCGTTTGCATTCGTATTACTTTTTCCGGCCAGTCAAGGCCGTCTAAATCATTTAGCAGCCGTTCGGCGTATTCGGTTATTTTAAGCATCCACTGGCGTAAATTTTTCTTTGTTGCGGGGTTGCCGCAGCGTTCACATACACCGCCCGCAGCTTCTTCGTTGGCAAGCACAACTTTACAGGCCTGGCACCAGTTAAGAGGCATTTCCTTTTCATAGGCAAGGCCTTTTTCAAACATCCGCGCAAAAATCCACTGAGTCCATTTGTAATAATTAGGGTCTGTTGTATCAATTTCATAGTTCCAATCGTAAATTGTACCCATTTCATCAAGCTGCCGCTTCATACTTACTATATTTTCCTCCGTTGAAACAGAAGGATGAATCCCTTTTTGTATGGCGTTATTTTCTGCAGGCAAACCAAAAGCATCCCAACCCATTGGATGAAGGACATGATACCCCTTTAATATTTTGTAACGGCTGATTACGTCACTTAAAACATAGCCCCGCCAATGCCCCACATGAAGCCCGACCCCGGACGGGTACGGAAACATATCAAGGCAGTAATATTTGGGCTTGCCTTCTATATTTTGCTGTACAGGGGAACTTGCCCACTTATCACGCCACTTTTTTTCCACTGCCGCAAATTCGTATTTTTGCATTTTATTTTCCAACTCTCAATTTATTGTTTTGTTGTTTCAAACTATAAGTTTAACACCGAGTACAGGGTCTGCAATGGGTGACTTTTTAATGCGATGTACAGACACAGTTATCAACTCCTATCAAATGACACAATTTCTTTGACATATTCTAAGGGTTGTGCAATAGGTTGTCAAATTTTAATGCTTTACACTGCAGTCCGGTTACACTAGAATACAAGCGTAATCTCAATATTAGAGAAATGGTAAAGGAGTTTTCAGAATGGCGAAAAAATTAAAAATCGGAATTATCGGTACCGGCGGCATTGCAGGTGCCCACTTGCAATCTTATTTACGCATGAAAGACCAGGTTGAAATTGTAGGCGGTTCTGACATTGTTCCCGGTAAAGCCCGCAAGTTTTTTGACAAGGCAGGCTTAACAGACGTAAAGGCTTTTGACAACAACGACGATTTGTTGACCCTGGGCCTTGACGGCGTAAGTATTTGCACTTACAACACCACCCATGCGGAATGTACAATTGCCGCACTGGAAGCGGGCGCACATGTGCTGTGCGAAAAGCCTATGTCCGTAACCCTGGAAGACGCAATAAAAATGTACAAAAAATCCAAAGAAACAGGCAAAATTTTGACTATTGGTTTCCAGCCAAGGTACGACCCCAACATGGATTTGGTAAGAGAAATTGTGGGAAGCGGCATACTTGGCAATGTTTATTACATCCAAACAGGCGGCGGACGCCGCCGCGGTATGCCGGGCGGTACATTTATACGAAAAGAACTCTCCGGCGTTGGCGCACTTGCGGATATCGGCTGTTATTCATTAGACATGGTACTTTCTGCAATCGGCTACCCAAAACCGTTAACCGTTTCGGCAGTGGCATCCAACCATTTTGGCACAAACCCAAAATACCACAGCGAAGCAGAACATTTTACTGTAGATGATTTTTCTGTAGCGTTAATCCGCTTGGAAGGCGACATCGCTTTAGACTTTAGAATGTCCTGGGCAATGCATATGGATTCCGCAGGGGACACAATGTTTTTTGGCACAGATGCGGGCCTAAAAATTAAGCCCGCAGGCCTTGGTACAGGCTGGGGCGGCGCATGGGACGGCACAATTGGCCCAATAACCATGTACAACGACGTACAAGGGCAATTGTGTGAAACATCCATTCCGCTGCGCAGGCCATCCGATGACCGCTTCTTTAATAAATGCAAAGCTTTCTGCGATGCCATAGTAAACAACGGCCCCGCACCAATACCTACAATTGAATCGGTTTATAACCAGGCAATTGTTGACGGCATTTATCGCTCGTCACAGCTTGGCAAAGAAGTCGAAGTTGTGCTGCCGGAACTATAAAAAAATCGTACCCCCTGATATCACATTGGCGAGTGTGATATCAGGGGGTAAATTTTTATTGGCGGATAAGAACTACTTTGGAACAAAAAATGCATTTACAATACCGACAACGGCCGCCCCTCTATCCGGGCTGCGCCTTTCTACTCTTAGTTCATAGATGCCTGTTACATCTACATCGAATAAAAATGGCAATACACCGCCTGTAACCATAGGGCTTTCATAAATAATTTCATCATCACCAAAGAATATGATCCGGTAATTTGCCCGCGAGTTTCTATTCTCCCAACATAACGCAATTATTCCGGTAAACCTGGAAAATTCGCTGTTCAACAAATATGTGACGCTGTGCCTATTGCCGTGGTTGGCAGATGTATCAATGCCCGAAATACGTGTGTGTCCTGCAAGTATGCCTCGTGCTTCATACACATTTCCGGCATTATCCTGTCTATTTTCGTTCCAAATCCTCATTTCACCTTCAGGCATCCAACTGTTGTAAACATCCGGCAAAAATGATATAAGCGGCATATCTAAGATATTTATTGCTCCTTCAACAGGTTCAAAAATTATTTCGCTTGCCATGTTTGCGAATTCATTATCATTATCTTCTTCTGCCTGCATTTGAATCAATTCTTCTATTGTTGCACGGTATGTTTCTATTGAAGCCGTTAATTCCGCCTTCTCCAGCTGTATTGTTTCATATTGCTCCCGCATGTACAAATAATCCGAAACTAATGCTGCTTCTTCCTGCAATTCTGCGTTTCGCTCCCTAAACTCGTCCAACTGAACTGCCAACATGTCTTTTTCATGCTGTAATGAACCCATCGTTTGCTGTAAATTCTCGTATTGTTCCAGTAAAGAAATCGCCAAACCTTGCAAATCATTGTGTTCATCCACTAACTCATTATAACGATCGCGATATTCCTGCCCGGTACACGCGGTAACCGGCACAAAAATTGCTGCAAGCATCAGCATCATAATTAATATCCGGGATTTTCTGTGCCTTGCATCTTTGCTGCCTGTTTTATTTTGCATAACAAACATCTCCTCTTTTACATTTTGTAAGCAATCTATTGGATATATTATCATTCACTCTATAAAAGTGTCAAATAATAGAAGACTGATGCTTTTATTATTATGCAACCAACACCAATTTTATTTGTTTAAATAAGTGAAGCGATAAAGTATCATGCCGGGCAACGCAAGATTTTTTCCTCCTTCAAAGTTTTGCATTGCTCGGTTATAAACAAAATCCTTTTACCCTTGACGCATTGTCATCACTAATTATAAAATGCTGATACATGCAAATAAGCTAAAGGAGGGGGTACTTTGGACGACAATCACATTCTCGATTTATTTTTTGCGCGGCAAGAAGACGCCCTTGAAATAACTAAGCGTAAATACGGCCAGCGTTTGCTTCGCACCGCTATGAATATCCTGCACAACATCCAAGATGCAGAAGAATGCGTAAGCGACACCCTGCTAAACGCGTGGAACGCAATACCCCCAAACCGCCCTGCAATGCTTGGGGCATTTCTGGCAAAAATATCACGCAACCTGGCTATTAACAAATGGAAAGCAAAAAGCGCAGCACGGCGCGGCGGCGGCGAAATGCCTCTAATGTTAAGCGAATTGGAAGACTGTATCCCATCCACAAAAACCGGTACGCCGGAAACAACGTACGAAGCAAACCAAATTACCGCCGCTATAAATGACTGCCTCAATTCTATGGACCAAACCGTGCGGGTAGCATTTGTCCTTCGCTATTTCCATGGGGAAAGCATCGCCAGCATATGTGCCCGGTTTAATATAAGCGAAAGCAAAGCAAAATCGATGCTGTTTAGGGCGCGTAAGAAACTAAAAACACATTTAGAAAAGGAAGGTGTTTCGATATGAGCGTCGCAGAAAAACTCCTGTGCTGTATAGGTGAAATTGATGATTTTTTATTAATGGAAGCCGAAACCGCCGATGTTGCAGCAGTAAAAGCCGCAAAGCGCAAACGAATTGTAAAATACAGCGTGGCAAGTGTGGCCGGGCTTGCTGTATCTGTTGGCCTTGCAATGGCATATTGGAAGCTTGGGGGGCGTAAATTAAGTAAAACTGCATGATGAATAAGTAACAAAGGCCTCTTACCGCGAATATGCGATAGGAGGCCGTCGTTTTTGAACATGGATTTTTGATAACAAAAGTGGAGCATATAATCCTTGCACTTTTGTAACATAATTGTTACTATTGTGTAAAATTACCACAGCAAACAGGAGGTACCACCATGCCAGAAAGCGGAATGAATTACGCCCCAAAGGGGAAACCGGCCCCGGTAGTTAAACCCGGGGAATTTACAATTGCGGCAATAGGCCTGGACCACGGCCACATTGGCGGTATGTGCAACGGACTTATCGAAGCCGGTGCCACTTTAAAATGGATTTACGACCCGGACCCAGAAAAAGTCGAACTCTACGTTAAAATGTACCCGGGCGCGAAAGCTGCCCGTTCGGAAGAAGAAGTATTTCAAGACAAAGACGTTGCACTGGTTGCCACGGCTGCCATTCCATCCGACCGTTGTCCGTTGGGCATACGGGCCATGAATGCGGGCAAAGATTTTTTTGCCGACAAAGCACCGCTTACAACCCTTAAGCAACTGGAAGAAGCAAGGGCAACCGTAGCCAAAACAGGCAAAAAATTTGCCGTGTACTATGGGGAACGCCTTCACAGCGAAGCGGGAATTTTTGCCGGGCAGTTAATTGCCGACGGCGCAATTGGACAAGTTATACAAACCATGGGAATGGGGCCGCACCGCGCCAATTTGCATTACCGTCCATCATGGTTCTTTAAACGTGAGCAAAACGGCGGCATCCTTTGCGACATAGGCAGCCACCAATGCGAGCAGTTCCTGTTCTACACCGGCAGTAAAGACGCAGAAATTTTAGCAGCGCAAGTAGAAAATTTCGCCAGTCCGGAACACCCCGGTATTGACGATTTCGGTGACTGCACTCTAAAGGGCGACAACGGCAGCACAGGATACTTCCGCGTAGACTGGTTTACCCCCGACGGCTTGCCCACATGGGGCGACGGCAGGACATTTATCCTGGGAACAAAAGGGTTTATCGAGCTGCGCAAACACCTTGACCTTGGCAAAAACACACAGGGTGACCACGTATTTCTTGTTAACAACGACGGCGAAAATTATATTAATGTGGCAGGCAAAGTGGGCTTCCCTTATTTCGGTCAGCTTATTCTGGACTGCCTGAACCGCACAGAAAACGCCATGACCCAGGAACATACATTTAAAGCGGCGGAACTTAGCGTAAAAGCCCAGCGCATTGCGGAAAAAGCGAAGGGAATTGTAAGAGATGACGAATAACATGAAGGTAGTCAAAGCCTTCGGCCCGCAAGATTTGCGGATAGTAGAAGTTCCGATACCGGAACCCGGCCCCGGTCATGTGCGCGTAAAGGTACGGGCCAGCGGCATTTGCGGCTCGGACAAATGGGTATGGTCTGTAAATGGGCCAACAGACAGCGTAGCAGGCCATGAAGTAGCCGGGGAAGTTGACAAACTTGGCGACGGCGTGCATTCCCTAAAACTTGGCGACCGTGTAATGATAAACAATGTTGGCGGGTGCGGCACATGCCCGGCCTGCCGTGCAGGTGCGTTTGTGCTGTGCCCCACATGGAATGGCTCTCTTGATGTTAACAACGGTTTTGGCGAATATATAATAACCCCGGCCCACAACTGTATGCGGCTGCTTCCCGGTCTGGATTTTGTAGACGGCGCGCTGATAATGGACAATTGGGGAACGCCTTACGGCGGCATAACACGGGGCAACGTTACCAAGGGCATGGACGTTGTGGTTAACGGCTGCGGCCCAATTGGCCAAGCCGCCATTGGGTTGGCAAAAGCCGCAGGTGTATACGTTATTGCCGTAGACCCAAACAAATGGCGTAGGGAATTTGCCTTAAACAACGGCGCGGACGCTGTGTTTGCCCCGGAAGATTTGCCCGCTGCTGTGCAAGGCTTAACAAATGGCCTTGGGGCCCATGTGGTTATGGAATGCTCCGGCAACGGCAAAGCCTATGAAAACTGCCTGAAATCCTTGCGGCATGAAGGCAGCCTTGTTGCCATTGGCGAACACGGTTCCTTCACCCTGCACCCCAGCGACCAAGTTATACGCCGCTCGTTAAAAATTATCGGCACTTGGTACTCTACCATGCCCCAGGCTGCGGAAATTATGCAGCTTGCCCTATCCGGGCGCATAAATTTGAAATCGTTCCTTACCCGCACTGTTTCCCTTGATGAAGTGCCCGGCGTCTTCGGCTCTATCATGGACTGCGACGAAGGCATAATGAAGTGTGTGATTGTGTTTTAAGATTTACTTGCACAAGCCTGGTATGTGCCCCAAAACGGTATTTTCCTTATGCTCCGAATCGATGATTGCCTTCGGCGATTAGCGATAGTCGCTTCAGGAAAATACCGTTTTTACTTTTCCGACGGCCTGCCTATTCAAGCAGAAACACGATAAAACCGGAAAAGAATTTACATACACGGCCTGTTATAATAACCTCATGGCCGAGAAACACAAACAAATAACGAAAGGGTGATTACATGTCAACCGTATACAACAAAATTATCCAATACATCGACGCCCACATTAAAGAAGACATCACAATAGCGGAAATTGCAGGCAGCGCGGGCTATTCCCCTAACCACATCTACAAAATATTCAAAGTGTATTCCCCCTACCCCATCATGGAATACATCCGGCGGAAAAAGCTGTACTTTGCCGCAAGCGAAATGTATTCCGGACGAAAACTGTACGACATCGCCTTGGATTACGGCTACGAAACACCCGCGGGGTTTTACAAGGCGTTTAAGGCGGTTTTCGGATGCTCTCCAAGTATGTACAAAAACAATGTGAAAGAAGGGATTTCTATGATGATAAACCATGTGCAAAGTATCGAAGAACTGGACGCTGTTTTGGCGTTTGCAAAAGCTTTTTATTCCGATACGCTTCCAAATTATGGGGGCGAAGACGAAAGCGCACCATATTCCCGTCAATTCTGGACTACAGAATGGAAGTATAACCCCGGATTATTGCTTTATGCCAAAGAAAACGGCCAAATTTGTGGCTTTATCTTTGGGCATGGAGCGCACGATAAAGCGTCTGAAGTAAACTGGGAGCTGCTAGAGGCAAGTGGTAAAAAGCCCGACAAGCAACCGGACGGACGCGGTATTGTTACACTTGGCGGCAATGGCGTTGCGCCGGAATACAAAAACAAAGGTATTCACGAAGCTCTTTTTGTAGAAATGGAAAATCGCGCAAAAAAACTTGGCCATCAAAGCATCATGACAGGCATTTTTGATGGCCAGGAAGCATTTTTCGCAAAATTGGGCTACACTGCCAGAGTCCTTATTCAATCCGAAAAATACAGTATCGATGAGTTAAAAGCCTTTAACAACCAATATTATAACTATGAAGTCACAGCCACCAGTGTTTACGATGGATACATCAATCAGATTTGGATAAACGCCTCCCTGCTGGACACAGGGCTTAGAACAAAATTTGAGCAGGAAATTGGGGATTGCTGGGTGCAGATTATAGTGAATAAAGAATTTTAGCAAACACCTTGAATCTGTCCCATTGTGGTACCGGGAAAGTGTCACCGGAAATATAGTGCAAATAGCTTCGAAAACGGTATTTCTCTACCGCTCCGAATCGTAACAAGTTACGATAGTCGCTGTAGAGTAAATACCGTTTTCTTTATATAGCGCGAAATTTCATGTGACACAATCACTGTCAAGTTACCTCAACCACCCGCTATATTCTTCTATCCGTGCCAGTATCCGCTCCCCGTCCGCGCCTTCTGCCACAGTGGGGGTAAAGTCGTTGCGGCCCCTTACGGATGATACAAATATGGGAATCAGGTTTTTTTCGTTGTAGGGCAGCAGTACGCCATTGTCAAAACTGAATGTCTGCTGAAAAATAAAGCTGTCCTGGTCCCGAGGGTTAGAGTTGCCCCCAAAGCTGAAATTTGCCAGGGAGTATACAATAAACCTGCCCATGTATTCTTCTATCCCCTGGATAACGTGGGGGTGCGCGCCCAGCACCAGGTCTGCACCGTTGCGGATTGTATACCGGCCAATGGTTATCTGGTACTGTTCCGGGCGGTTTACATGCTCTGTGCCCCAGTGGAAATATGCGATTATAAGCTGCGCGCCGCGGCTTTGTAAGTTATAAATGGCCGCGCGGATACGGTTTCTGTTTTCCGCACTGTCATGCCATATTCTGTACCCAAACATGCCAACTTGTATGCCGTTTACTTCCATAATGGTTTTAAATTCGTTGCCAAAATACACGATGCCTTCTGCCCGCAAAGCTTCAATTGTATCTTCGTAGCCCCGCTGGCCAAAGTCTATTGTGTGGTTGTTGGAAACCGTAACCGCATCTACATAGGAAGATGAAAGGATTTTGGCAAAATGGGGCGGCCCGCGGAAGACAAATTGCTTGTCCATGTGTTCTGTGGCATAAGTAAGCGCGCCTTCCAAGTTTACAATGGACAGGCAGCTTTCGTAGAAAATGTGGGCTACGTTGCGCAAAAAATGACTGTGGTCACGCCCGCTGTTTTCAAATTCCCGCATAAAGGCGTGGTACCCTGCCCAGCGTCTGTCCCCGCCCAGGGTGGTGTCGCCCGCAGCGGATAAAGTTATGGTTACTCTGGTGCAAACGGGTTCGTAGGGTTCCGGCTCGTAAAGCTCATACGTGTTGTAGTAAACATTTTCCATATCATTTTCATAGGAAGGCTCTTCGTAGGAATTATCATACACAGGGGGCAGCAGATTTTCCGGCGGCTCCCGTAAAAAGGCATCGTCAACATAGGCCACCGTTTCCCGTGGTGTCCAACCAAGATAATGATCCAGCACGAAATACAAACCTGTCGCTATTCCGCCGAATAAAATTAACGAACATACAAATACAATTGCCGCTTTCATTCTTCACATCCTATCTGTGCGTTATTACATTGATGCACTGCCGTTGATTCACTTTATTATACATATAATGGCACGAAATGACAAATGTAACAGTAAAGTATCTTTAAGAAATTTGTGGTAGAATAGAACTCACTAACAACGAAAGGAAGAATAGTATGAAAAACTGGGCTGTAATAGGAACATGGAGCATGGTTTTGGACGGAATCTGTCAGGCGGCGGAACTGCTTAAAAAAGGAGGATGTGCCGCAGACGCTGTTGAAAACGCCATTGTAGCGGTGGAAGATTGTCATACCTACAACTCTGTCGGATATGGCGGGCTGCCAAATAAATTGGGCATTGTGGAACTTGACGCGGCATTTATGGACGGGGACAATTTTTCCCTGGGCGCGGTTGGGGCAATTAAAGACTATGCCAACCCAATCCGTATAGCGCGGGCGTTGTCTTACGAAAAAAACAGTAACTTCCTGGTTGGCCCGGGGGCGGAAGACTATGCACATCGCAAAGGGTTCCTTCGTAAAAACATGCTGACACCGGAATCCCGGGAAAAATGGCAACAGCGCAGCCAGGGCGAAATTGACCCGCAGCTTAAATCTTACGATGGCCACGATACGGTTTGCGTTATTGCCCTAGACCAAAATGGGAGCATGGCAGTAGGCACATCTACCAGCGGGCTATTTATGAAAAACCCCGGCCGTTTAGGTGACGCTCCGTTAGTCGGCCCCGGCTTTTACGCGGACAGTGCCATAGGCGCCGCAGCAGCCACGGGCCTTGGCGAAGACATAATGAAGGGCTGCCTTTCCTACGAGACGGTTTGCCGTATGGCCCGGGGATTTTCCCCAATGGAAGCGGCCCAAAGCTGCATCGACGAATTTGCCGCAAGGCTTATAAACCGCAACGAAAATTACCGCAGTTTGGAAATGTCGTTGATATGTATGGATAAACACGGAAACTACGGTGTGGGAACAACATTGGAGTTTTCTTACGCTGTGGCTATGGCAAACTTGCCACCTGTCAGTTATACCACAAAATAAAAATATTCGGAGGTACGTATGACTGTTGAGTTAAAGAAACTATCACTTGAAGATGGTATGGACATATATGATATGCTGCAAGAAATTCCAAAAGATGAAAACGGTTTTGTCAATGGTTGTAATGGTGTCGCATATAACGACTATAAACAATGGTTAATGCGCAGCGATAATATAGCAAATGGGATTGGCTTAGAAGACTGGATGGTTCCTCAAAACATATACTGGTTATATATAGATGGTAAACCTGTTGGTATGGGAAAATTACGCCATCGCTTAACAGATAAGCTTAAAGAAGACGGCGGACATATTGGATATGCGATTGCCCCATCGTATCGGAACCTTGGATATGGTAAAACGCTCGTAAAGCTGTTGATTATCGAAGCAAATAAGTTGGGCATGGGCAGTCTTTTACTTACAATTGAAAATCATAACATCGGTTCTATACAAGTAGCTGTTGCTAACGGTGGGATAATCGAAAAGGTCAATGAAACTCGACATTACATTTGGATTGACGCAAACGCCCAGTAATCTGAACCCTTATCATTTCAGCGTATTTTGATCACGTATTAAAAGCCATTTTCCGTCATTTTGGCAAAATAATTATGCTTTTATGGGACGGGTGCAAATACTCTGAAAATGCCGCAATGTCCCTTTCTGCGATGGATTTCAGGTGCAGTTCCAGTGCCGTATCAAAATTAATCATACAAAACCCCATTCTATTTTAGTATAGCAAAACAGCTACAACCCCAGTATGGCAGAAAAATATTTTAGGTTCAAAGTAATTTTTGGTTATAATCAAGTTTTCCTAAGCTGCGTATACAGCCTACCAAGCTGCATTCCAATCCGCCGTAAAAGTGATACAATATAAGCACCGGCGGGAGGTGATGACAATTGAAAGTTAAAATTAAGGAAGGCTTTGACAGTGTAGAGGTAATAATTAATTGCCCGGAAATTACGAATGAAATCCGCAAAATGGAGTTGTTATTGCACGGGTACAAGCAGCGGCTTCCCTGCAGTAAAGACAATGTAACGCACATGGTAGACAAAAACGACATTTATTATTTCGAATCCGTAGACAAACGCTGCTTTATTTACACCACAGATAATGTGTATGAAACCCCTCTTAAACTGTACGAAATTGAAGAAATACTTAATGTGGGCTTTTTGCGAAGTGCAAAGTCACAAATCGTAAATATCGCAAAAATAAAATCTCTTTGCCCGGATTTTGGTGGACGGATAGAGATAATTATGGACAACAACGAAAAATTAATTGTTTCACGACAATACGCAAAATTGTTAAAAGAAAGGTTGGGGTTATAATGAGAAAGTTAACGGAATTTGTAATGCCTCTAAAAATGTTTGCCTCTGCCATATTCGCGGGGTTTATGATTTTGTACATGGTAAGCGGGGTTGTTTATGCCCATGTTTCCGGCGTTGACTTTGTTTACGCGGTGCCTTTTGTCTTTGTACTGCAAGGCCTATTGCTGGCGGCCCTTATTTCACTTTTGTGGGGCATACTTTTCAGTGATGTATTAATCAAAACTTGGCGGCAGTTTTCACGCCTGATTATCTTCGCTGTTTCCCTTATGGCACTGCTGGCAATATGCGTACTCACATTTGTGGCCATACCTACGGACTGGGCGCGGCTGTGGCTTTTTACAAACGGCTGCATTGGGCTGGGGCTGATTGTATTCGCTATTGTAAATGAAGTACGCTTTAAGGCAACCGGCAAGCGGTATACGGAAATACTGAATAAGTATAAAGCGGAGAATTTGCGGATGTAAAGCACGCTTGCGCGTGTGTTTCCATCGAAATCATGTTTCGACCAACAGAGTTATTTACTTGGACTTTAAATTTACCCCCTGATATCATATTCGCCATGTGATATCAGGGGGTAGTTTTATCTGTCCGCTGCCGCGTATTTTTCCAACTCAGTACAAATTTCGGTAAACTCAGGGGTGCGGCGTATACCATCGTATTTTTCATTGCTAAGTTCCATCAGCAAATTATAAGACTCATTGCCCTTGTAATTCTTAATTGTACCCTTGTGGCATAATTTATTTGTTAAGGGCGATGTATACAGGGCACCCGGGGCCAATTGGTCAAAAGTTATGGCATGGTGTGCCGCATTTTTTAGGTTTTCCAGTGCTTTTGCGTAATCTCCCAGCTCTAAACACGTATGCATTGCCGTAATACGGAAATGGAGCAATTTTATATGGTAATAACCGTAATTACCGTCCGTAAATATCATCGCGTATAGTTTGAAAATATTTTCCAACACGGTAAATTTACCTTTAGGCTCGAAGCTTGCCGCTATGTCCCACATTTCCCAAGAAAGCAGTTCTGTTAAATTAACCAATGTCTGCTGGCGATGTATTAGTAATTCGTTGTCTTCCAGTACATATGCAAGCATTCTTTCCCGGGAAACCCAAAGGCGGCCTAAGTTTTCGCGAATTAATTTTGCCGCTTTTTCCCTTTCGCCCAAGTCGCGTAAGGCATAACACATAACTTCTATCATTTCGGTACGTGTATCGTTGTTTTTGCATTCCGCCAATACTTTTTCGCCTATGGAAATTATTTCTTTCCATGCGTTTTGCTGATAATCCCGGTCAATGACACCCGCGGCATCACGGGGGTTCAATGAATCGGTGTATACCGTGTAAGCCAGCAGATACATAAGTTCGTAATTGCCAGGGTATTTTGCGGTTACTTCACGCATAATGGCAACTGCCTGTTTTGTGTGGCCAATTGCCAAAGCATCATTTCTGCGCTGCCTATACTTTGCTATTTCTTCCTGCTCTTTTAACTTGTCGATGCACAACAGCTCGTCTGTGGTTACGCCAAAGAACATTGCTATTTTGGGAAGCATTGTTATGTCGGGGTAAGCGTCGCCGCACTCCCACTTGCTAACCGATTGAAAAGAAATGTTTAAATAATCGGCCAACTGTTCCTGGGTAATTCCTCTGTTTTTGCGGAAAAGTTTAATTTTTCCGCCAATTGCAATTTCTAAGTTGCTCATGGTATTCTTCCTCCCGTTTTAATTTCTTAACACGCGCATGTCATGTATAAATTATATAGAGTAAAAACGGGTTATTCCATAACTGCTGAAGGGAGTGAGTTCGCCCGGTAGGTGAATTATCAACCGAAATCAATACCAGTACCTTCTCCGCCTTCTTCTGCGGCGGATTGCATTAACACACAACAGCCCCAGTATAAAAGTTATCAATGACGCGCCCACAACCAAAAAAATCCGGCGGTTTGCAGACTCTTCGTATGGCACATACCGCAATCGACCCGGCACATACTCCGGCTGATACTCTTGTTCCTCCAGCATCGCCGCTATTAGTTCCTGTTCTTCTGCCCGCACTCTCTCTGCCTCTTCTGCGGCGGCTGCTTCCAGTTCTCTTTGACGCTCTGTTTCCGCCCAAACAACATAAACATAATCAATTAGCGCAGCAGTATCCGAAAAAATTGCGCCACGAGGTGAGGAATATAAAACGGTTAATATCATCCTGCGGCTGCCTTTGCGTACATATGAAACCAAAGTGTGCTGTGCCGCATTGGTGAAGCCGGTTTTGCCGCCAATTGCATATGGGTTGTATGCCGCCTCACCGGGACGAATCATACGGTTAGTATTGCGTAAAGAACGGGGGTTGCGGTAGCGGTTTGTGGGTGGCATCTCGAAGTACGGTGTGCTGATAATTTCTACAAATACCGGATGCTGAATGGCCGCTTGCATAATAACAGCTATGTCATAGGCAGTAGTAAACTGCCCGTCGCCGGGCAGGCCACAGGGGTTAACAAAGTGGGTATTAACCGCACCAAGTTGATGGGCACGTTCGTTCATACGCCGTACAAATTGGGCTACAGTGCCGCCTGCATACTCTGCAAGGGCCCTGGCAATCTCGTTACATGATGACAGCATTATCCCGTAAAGTGCTTCCAATACGGTAATACTTTCCCCTTCGTTCATCCATATCCGGCTGGCGTAGTCGGGTATGTCTAGGGCGTAGGCCGAAACGACCACCGGTTCGTCCAGGCTTTCTGCATACTCTAATACAAGCAAGGCTGTCATTACCTTGGTTATGCTGGCCGGGTAGCGCAGTGTGCGGCCTTCTGTTTCATAAATAACTTCCCCTGTTTCCGCGCACATTACAAGCACAGATGCGGCTTGGTAAAGGCCGGGAGTGGATTCATCGTAGTCTGTACCGTTTTCTTCCGCATATAGCAAAAAAGGCGAGCAAAAAATCACCGTAAAGAATATAAATGTAAGCATTAGTGCGGACCTTTTTGTCATGTAGTTCTTCCCCTTTGATTATGTATGGGGATTGTCTCGTCATGCAATAAAACGATGCGAGACAGCCCCAATGTTGTATTTATTTACTACGGTTTACTTGTAAAATGGAAACTTTCAATTTTTACGCCCGGTACCAGCATTGCCCCAAAACCGCTGACAAGTTCCCGCTCTTTGGATATTGCGGTAATGTTGTTAAAGGCATCCAGCAAACTTTCTGTAAAGCGGACAGTTGCCACAGGTTTTGTAATTTTGCCGTTTTCGATTAAAAATGTACCGTTGCGGGTAAGGCCGGTTACTTGCAAATTCCGGGCATTTACAAAGTTGGTGTAATGGAATTCGTTGATAAAAATGCCGTTTTCCGTACTTGCAATTATTTCTTCAAAGGGCTTATCGCCGCCGTCTACCGCAATGTTAACAGGCATGGCACCGGACATAAACCTGACTGTCAATGCGTGGCCGGTGGTTTCCTTGCCTTCTTTTGCAGCACATTTATTGTCATACACAAAGGCAGAAACTACGCCGTTTTCAACAAGCGACAGTACGCGGCGGGGGTTGCCTTCCATATCGAAGGGCAGCGGCAGTAACTCCGGGTTTGTAATGTCGTCGCGGATTGTTAAGTTTTCCCCAAAAACCTTTTCGCCCAGCTTGCCGCGGGCAAAACTTACGCCGTCTTGTACAGATTTTGCGTTTAGCATCCGTGCGGCAAAGCCCAGTAAATCCGCAAAGGCGATAGGCGAAAGTACAACCGTAAACGCGCCAAGGCTTGGCTCTACGGGGTTGCGGGCGGCCTTGGCCGTAGCCATGGCTTTTTTGAAACATCCTGCCACGTCGGGTGCTGTGGTGTAAGATACACATTCCGCCGCACCGTCCGCGCCGCTTGTGTGGGTTACAACCGTGTTAAACGAAACATCGCAGTAGCCTGCATAGCGGAAACCGCCTTGGCTGTCACCGACGGCAATAACCGAATCCGTAAGGGTTAACGCGCCGGACGCGGTGTAGCCTGCTTCAAGTTGCGCAACGCCTTCTTTTATACATTCCGCGCGGCCATTAACGTCAAAAGCCTTTGCAAGGGCATCGCTTTTCGCCCGTTCCGGTACTTCCTCCTTAGAAAACGGAAACGCGCCAAACTCGCCTTCAGGCACCAGCTGCAGCATTTCTTCCGCGTCTTTAACCAATTGCAGTATGCCGCTGTCGGACAGGTCGTTGGTGGCGCAAGTGGCTTGTTTCTTGCCGTCGTAAACGGTAAAACTTAGCCGCCCGTCGGTTATGGTCACGTTTTGGCTGATTTCCGAGTTGGCAAAGCGGGTTGTGCCCTGCTCGCTGGCAGAAAGTACCGCCGTCCCATAATATTTTGTGGCGGAAAACGCCTTATCCATAAGAATTTTTGCCTGTTCCTTATTTAACATCGGAAACACCTACTTTCACTTTTCTAAACCTGGTTGGCGAAGAGCCGTGGCTTACGCGCATCATCTGCATTGGCTGGCCTTTGCCGCAGTTTGGTACGCCCACAAGCTCCCAGAAGTCTGCATTGGCTGTGCCGTCGCAACTGCCCCAAAACTCTGTAGTTTTGCCGGAGTAAATTGGGTTTTTGAAAATACGGCCCGTCAGTTTGCCGTCTTTTATCTCGTGGGCAAGTTCGCAGGCAAATTGGAAATTTACGCGCAGGTCATCAATGCTCCAGCTTTTGTTTTCGTCAAAAATAAAGCCGTATTCTATGCCCGCGATAAGCTCGTCCAATGTAAAGCCGCCGGGCAGCAAGTTGATGTTTGTCATACGTACAATCGGCAGGTTACGCCAGCCGTCAGAAAGCCCCGCCCCGGTAGAGTTAAGCCCAACTTTACGGGCGTAGGCGCGGGACGTTTGGAAGGCCGCAAACTTGCCTTTGTCCACCAGTGTGACATTTTGCGCAGGTACGCCTTCATCGTCATAGGCGAAAGTCCCCAGCCCGCCGGGGCAAGTTGCATCCGCAACCAATGTTACATGTTCCGAACCGTACGTTAGCG
Organism: Bacillota bacterium; assembly: GCA_009786175.1. The sequence goes on from WQTQ01000231.1 coordinate 23,572, forward strand.
GCTTGGCAGACAGGTTGTCTATCTCTACAAAGCTGCGCCCGGCAAATGCCGCTTCGCTGCCCAATACACGGTCAAGCTCTGTTGGGTGGCCCACGCTTTCATGAATTTGCAAGAACATTTGCCGCGGTGTAAGGATAATGTCAAACTCACCGCTTGGGCAGTCGGGCGCGTATAGCAGCTCTACGGCTTCACGGCCAATGGCTGTGGCCCGCTTTGGCAAGTCCAGTTCAAGTACCGCTTCAAACCCGCCGCGGATAACATTAACGTAACTGCGACGCTGGGCATCTGCGTCGGATACGGCAAAGGCCGCAAGAGAAAAATCACTTTGACAGAATTTTTGGTCTATGAAAGAGCCGTCTGTATCTGCAAAAATCACATCATCTTTACGGAAGGTGAAATTAACATTAGTACGGCTGACGCCTTCTGTTGCACGCATATTTTTATCGCACTCCATAAGCAAAGCCAGCTTGTCCGCAAATGGTACTTCGAATGGGTCCTGTACCATTGGCGTTTTATAGTCGGCTGTCACAGCTTCCTTATGGTCAAGTTCTGCTTTTTCTGCAAGCAACACCAAACTTGCTTTGGCAATTTCATAGGCTTGCTGCACTGTTTCCTGCATTTTTGCCATGTCATTGGACGCGGCAAAACCCATTGCCCCGTCTACATACACGCGAACGCCGTAGCCCTGGCTGCGCTCCCGGGACGCGGCTGCAACCGTACCGTTCTCCACTCGGATATTTTCCGTGTTAATGTCTTTGTAACGGATGTCCGCAAAATCTGCGCCAAGGCTTTTGGCTTGCTGCATTGCAGCTTTAATTTGCTGGTTCATTTGACTCCTCCTGTTTATACCCGTCCGGCTTGTTAGAATGCCATTTCCAAGCCGTGCGGATTATATTTTCGATGTTTGTACGGGTTGGGTTCCAGCCCAGTTCCCGTTTTGCCTTGTCCGAGGATGCTACAAGAGTTGGCGGGTCGCCCGGGCGGCGTTCGCGGATAATAACCGGAAAGTCTACACCGGTAATTTTCTTCGCCGCTTCAACAATTTCTTTATTAGAAAAGCCTTCGCCGCTTCCTAAGTTATAAGTAGCAGATTCCGCAGCCTTTTCTAAGTGTTTCAGCCCCAATATATGTGCGTCCACCAGGTCCATTACGTGAATGTAATCGCGAACGCAAGTGCCGTCCGGCGTTGGGTAATCGGTACCGAAAAGGCTAAAACTTTCCTGCTTGCCCTGTGCAACTTGCAAAATATTGGGTATCAGGTGGGTTTCCGGGCTGTGATCTTCGCCTATCAGGCCGCTTTCGTGGGCCCCGGCTACGTTAAAGTAGCGGAAATTAATGTGTTTCATGCCATAGGCTTGGTCAAACCATTTTAGCATTTTTTCCACTGCCAGCTTGGTTTCCGCGTACGGGTTCATTGGCGACACCGGGGTTTCTTCCGTAACCGGCACAATATCTGTCATCCCGTACACCGATGCGGTGGAAGAAAATACGATGTTTTTAACCCCGTGCCGCAGCATTGCTTCCAGCAAAACCAGGGTTGCGGCTACGTTATTGTTATAGTACATTGCCGGTTTTTCCATACTTTCCGGCACAACCATAAAGGCCGCAAAATGTACAACGCTGGTCACTGTATTTTCTGTGAATATTTTGTCCAGCAACGCGGCATCCTGCATATTACCTTCATAAAACTTCGCGCCCTTAATTACAGCTTGACTGTGGCCTTTAACCAGGTTGTCCAGTACTACGGTTTCCACACCCTGCTCTACCAAAGCTGTCACCATATGGCTGCCGATGTAACCCGCGCCGCCAACTACTAAAATCGCCATTAGCTTCCTCCTTATATTTCACATGCCCCGTCGGCAACTTCCGCAATATAAAAACTTGCCTCTGTTCCTGTTTTGTTAAGGTACGCTTTGCCAACAAATTCTTTAATATTGTTGGCGTAATTTTTATGCACAATGCTTACTGTGCAGCCGCCAAAACCGGCACCTGTCATGCGGGAACCCAGTACACGCGGCGGGTTGTTGTGTCGTCTCGCATATTCCAGTGTAGGTTGCACCATGGCATCCAGCGCGTCGCCAACCACATCGTATAAATCCCGCAAAGACAAATGAGAATCTTCCATGTATCCGAACAAATCCTCCAGCTTACCTTCAGACAATGCCTTTGCCATCGCCTTCGTACGGTAATGCTCGTATACTACGTGCTGTACCCGTTTACGCCGTGTTTCGTCCGGTATAGCGTTTTTATGCTTTTCAAATTCCTCCGGCGTAAGGTCACACAATTCCTTTATGTCGCACACTTTTTGCAGTTCTACCAGTGCGGCATCGCATTCTGCCCGCCGTTCATTATATTTAGCGTCTGCCAAGCCCCGCCTGTAGTTTGTATTGGCAATTAATATCCGGTAATCTCCAAGGTTTAAGGGGATTTGTTCGTACTCCAAAGTAGCGCAGTCCAGCAGAAGCGCATGGTCTTTTTTGCCCATTGCGCAAGCGAAAGGGTCCATTATTCCGCAGTTTACACCGTTGTAATGTTCGGCTTTCTGGCACATTTTTGCACGTTCTATCGGGTCTATGCCAAGGCCAAAAATGCTGTTAAGGGCCAGTGCGGTAAGGGTGTTAAGGCTTGCAGAAGAAGATAACCCGGCCCCGTTTGGCAAGTTGCCCCAAATATACATTTCAAAACCGCCAAGCTTATGCCCCGCCTCCAGCAATTGAATTATTACGCCTTTCAGATAATTTCCCCAGCTATGCTCCGGGTCGTGAGCAAGGTTGTCCAAAGAAAATTCCACAGGCGTTCTTACATTGCCGGAAACAAGTTCTACAAGACTATCATAACGCTTTCTTATCGCGCCGTATGTTCCCAGGTTTAAGGCACAAGGGAAAACAAGCCCGCCATTGTAGTCTATGTGTTCACCAATTAAATTAACCCTGCCCGGCGAAAAGAAAACCCGCGGCTCGCCGCCTGCTTTACCAAACGCTTGATAAAAACCGTCCAATATTTGCTGTCGCACTGATGTTTCCCTCTTTCCACTTTTATTTTGACAAAATTGATAATGTCTTTGTTATTATTTAACCATATGCCAGTACATACTGCAACGCATATTTTTCATCTTACGTGAGAATAGTATAAATATCAGAACGGAAGGAGGCGAAATCATATGCGTTCAAGAACATGGGACTACACCGCGTTAACACTTGTAATACTTGGGGCAATAAATTGGGGGCTAATCGGTTTATTTCGGTTTGACCTTGTCGCCGTTATTTTTGGCGGCATGGAAGCGATTGTCAGCCGTATAATATACACAATTATTGCGCTGGCGGGGCTTTACTGCTTTAGCTTTTATGGAAGAGATTATCATGTACCAGCGGAACACAGGGAACGGAAAGTTTAGCCCTTTTCGCTGTTGACACACATAACAGAAAACCCTAGAATTGTGGCAGTTCAAATACGTAAAGGTCGTGAATCATTTGACAAAACCCTGCCGCAAATGCCTTTTAAGCGAAACAGACGAAGCCGAATTTTTTAAAGTCGTACAAGAATATGTAGACAGTATCCCACCGGAACAAAAAACACCACCGGCAGAATACCGACGGCGTTTAGAGTTATGCAAAACCTGCAGCCATTTAACAAATGGCTTGTGTGCCCTTTGCGGCTGCTATGTGGAAGTTCGCGCCGCAAAAACAGAGCAGAGGTGCGTAAGCCCGATTGATATATGGTAATGTTCACCCCCTGATATCAGGGGGTTTTTTGCTTCCCTGTTGCAACGGGCTTTTTTTTACTATATAGTGGACAAAAAAATAAGGAGATGTTTTTATGCACCCAATGTTTGAACAATTGGCAGCCGTGCGTCTTGTTCCGGTTATTGTAATTAACGATGCTGCAAAAGCAGTTCCCCTTGCAAAGGCCCTTTGCGATGGCGGTCTCCCCTGTGCGGAAGTTACATTTCGCACACCGCAGGCGGCAGATGCAATTCGCGCCATTGCAGACGAGCTGCCCCATATGCTGCTTGGCGCAGGCACTGTATTAACCACCGCGCAAGTGGATAAAGCCATTGAAGCCGGGGCAAAATATATTGTAGCTCCCGGCCTTAACCCAGAGGTGGTAAAATATTGCCAATCTAAAAATGTGCCGATGCTGCCGGGTGTTTGCACACCCAGCGAAGTTGAGCAAGGCCTTGCCCTTGGCCTGGAAGCACTTAAATTTTTCCCGGCAGAAGCGGCAGGCGGTGTAAACATGCTCAAATCTTTATCAGGCCCGTACGGCGGCGTTAAGTTTATGCCAACCGGCGGCATTACACAAAAAAATCTGAAAGATTATCTTTCTGTAAAATCTGTATTTGCATGCGGTGGAAGCTGGATGGTTAAAGATGAATTGATTGCCTCCGGCGATTTTGCGCAGATTACAGAACTTACCCGCGAAGCCTTAAATATTAAGTAATTTTTAAATGAAAAATGTTGACAAGCAAGTAATGTTACATTATTATTACCGGGCTGTTTTCAGTGTTATGTGGAACAACTACATGTAACCATTTCGGTAGGTGAGGCTACCATAGGGATACGGGTTGCTGTCGCGAAATCGTGGAGACACGACAAGAGGGCTAACAGTCCATGTCGAAACCAAGGCATGGAATAATGCAACTTCACCTGGAATCGGGGGAACCCGATGGCTTATTGCCGCTCCAACGCCCTGTGAAGCTGAAACTTGAACGGTAGATGGGAGACGCTTCAGCTTTAATGAAGTGTGTCTTTTTATGAGGATGCTTATTGGTAAAGCCTCTGCTGCCGTATGGGATGGTAGTAGAGGCTATTTTTATTTGCAAACCGCTTTATATCGAGAGAGGTGAGAACGGAATGGAAAGTGGCAGTAATCACAACCCCGAACCCGGAGGGCGACAGCGATACTATTGTATATCTTTGTGGGTTTGACCGGCGGCCTTACACCAAACAAGGCTGCGGGTCAAACCCGTAACGATGAATAGTATCAGGGGGTTGTGCTTCCAAAAAAACAAAAATATAATTGGAGGTACACACAATGTTTCTGGAACAAATTTTGGCATGTCTTAAAGAAAAAGACATGCAAACTTTAAAAACTCTGCTAACAGATGCAGAACCCGTAGAAATTCTAAACATTTTTTACGACTTATCCGAAAAGGATCAGGTAATTGTTTTCCGGCTGCTGTCAAAGGATGACGCACTGTTTGTATTTGAAGAGTTGGAAACGGAAGACCAGCAAAATCTTATGCGCTCTTTCACAGATGCCCAGGCAATTGAACTTGTAAATGAACTTGCACCGGATGACCGCGTAAGGCTGCTGGACGAACTTCCCGCAACTGTGGCAAAAAAGCTAATGGCATCACTTTCACCCAACGAGCGCGCCATGACCAACTTGCTTATGGGGTACGAAGCCCAAACTGCAGGCCGTATTATGACGCCGGAGTATGTACGCATTTCCAAAGATTTAACCGCCGCCCAAGCGTTGGAAAAAGTCAAAATTAACGCTATCGAAAAAGAAACTATTTATACGATTTACATTACCGACAGCAAAAGAAAATTAGAAGGCGTTCTTTCTTTGCGTGATTTATTAATTGCAAAACCTGATGATAAAATAGAAAGCATAATGGAGGAAATCTCTATTACGGTTTCTACCGATACAGACCAAGAAGAGGTTGCCCGCCTTTTGCAAAGGCTGGACTGGCTGGCAATCCCAGTTGTAGACAAGGAAAACCTGCTTGTCGGTATTGTTACAATCGATGACGCTGTCGATATTTTGGATGACGAGGCAACCGAAGACATGTTGACACAGGCAGGTCTTGTTGCCGGTAAAGAGGCAAACAGAAGCGAAGCACTTATAAACGGTAACCTATGGACAATTTGGAAAGTCCGTTTACCATTCTTGATTATTACTTTGGCAGCTGGTATACTTTCTGCCACGGTAATCGGTAATTTTGAAGATGTTTTAGAGTCTGTTGCCGCGGTAGCGTTTTTTATGCCAATGATTATGGACATGGGCGGTACCGTCGGTACGCAATCTTCTACGGTTTTTGCCCGTGGCGTAGTGCTTGGCCACATTAACACAAAAGCATTTGCAAAGCATTTTGTTAAAGAAATTGGTGTCGGGTTTAGCATCGGCTTAATCGCCGGTACCGCTGCCGGGATAATTGCCGCAGTTTGGCAAAATGAGCCTATGCTTGGCTTATCCGTTGGGCTTGCAATTGTTTCAACCGTTACCCTTGCTTCTTCTCTTGGTTTCTTGGTTCCATTCGCGCTGTTAAAGCTTAATGTAGACCAAGCCGCCGGGTCTTCACCTATTATCACATCCCTAAAAGATATTTCGGGTCTTGTAATTTATTTTGTATTCGCAAGTATTTTCCTGGGGCATTTGATGTAGTTTTTGTAAAAAAGGAGATAATATGTAAATGTCTGACAAAGTACAAAACCGCATCCCAACCATATATATACCAAGAAAGATGCGAGTTATGCTTAAGTCGTTTCTAATCACAATGCTTTTTATATCCGTGCTCCTTTTAGTTGGTGTTATTCTTTGGAGCAGAACCGTTGTACCTCCGCCGCCAACGCCTCCAGGATGGGTGCAACAACCACAGGAAGAGTCTTCTCCACGAACAGTTGACGATTATACAACGGATTATGACAGCAATACCGACGATTATGCAGAGCCTGTATATGCATGGTCTGCACCGGATAGGTTTACAGGCGAAGACAGAAAAGAATTATTTTGGACATTCCTAATTGTGGGGTTAAACGAGGGGCTTAATTCGAACACGGTAATGGTTGCTTCCTATTGCGGTATAAGCAGGGAAGCAAACTTAATAAGCATACCCCGGGATGTTGTTGTACATCCTACCCGCAACGGCAGAAAACTAATTTCATCTTATTTGGCAGGTATCGGCGGTGACCGGGGCCGGCCCGGGGGTATTGCTCAATTGCAATGGGATGTTATGGGCATTATCGGGTTTATCCCGGATTACTATGTGATAATAGATTATGAAGCATTTTTTAGCATAATAGACGCCGTTAATGGTATCGAAGTTTATGTGCCTATCCGTATGCGCTACGATGACCCCTGTCAAAATTTATTCATAGACATTCAGCCGGGTATGCAGCACATGGACAGTGCGACTGCATTGGATTTTGTACGGTTTAGACAGGCTAACCGCAACTCCGGCTACCCAAGTTTACCTGATGGGGACTTTGGGCGAACACGAAACCAGCAGGCGGTTATTGAAGCAATTATCGACCGCCTACTTACACCTGCCAGCATTTTAAGAATACCTCAGTTTGTAAGCATTTTTACCGAAAGTGTAGATACAAACTTAACATTTTCTGAAATGATGTATTTTGCCCATGAGTTAAATCACATAAGAGGAACAGATGCATTACAAACTTATACCATGCTGCCTGTACGCTCCGGCGGCCGCCCTCACTATTATGAATTTTTAGGGCCATCCAATGTCCTTGAACTTATTAACCGGACAATTAACCCGTTTACCAGCGATTTACAGCTTACGGATCTTAATATTATTACGGAATAATTATATAGTAAAAAGCGCGCGCAAGTACGTTTTATATGTTAAGTAACGGAGATATGTGATGAAACAGTTTACAAAAGAAGAACGCTCGTGGATTATGTACGACTGGGCAGATTCCGTATTTGCCACAATAATGATGGCTGCCGTATTTCCTATGTTTTTTGTAGCAGTGGCAGGCGGAGACGATTCCCCCGGCAGTGTGGCATTGGCGTGGAGTATGACCTTTATTCAAATTGTATTAGGTGTTTCCGCTCCAATTCTTGGTGCGATAATTGATTTCAAGAATTTTAAGAAGCGGCTGTTTGTAATATTTTTGATTGCCGGGATAATTGTCTTGTTCATCCTTGCTTTTCAATCCAGTTGGCAATTGCTGCTGGCAGGATATATTTTGTCCACAATATTTTGGTCACTAACAATGATTATTTATGACAGTTATCTTCCGGACGTTACCACTAAGGACCGAATGGATAAAGTTAGCGCGTGGGGCTACGGAATGGGCTACATCGGCGGCTCGACCATCCCGTTTATAATCAGTATCATACTTATTGTCGGCGGTGAGGCCGTTGGTATTGACATGACTATGGCAGTACGTATTTCAATAATACTAACCGCAGTTTGGTGGGGTGTATTTTCTATTCCAATTATAAAAAATGTACATCATAAGTACGGTGTCGCGGCACCAAAAAAAGGCGTTGTTGCTGCAACGTTCAAAAACGCTTATAACACGGGCAAAAAAATAATAAAACAAAAAGGCGTATTCATGTTTATTATCGCCTACTTCTTTTACATCGATGGCGTAGGATCTATTATCCGCCTGGCCACAGCTTATGGTGCAGAGCTTGAACTTGGCAGTACCGGCATGATTTTGGCATTACTTCTTATGCAGATTGTGGCGTTCCCGTTTTCCATTCTGTTCGGCAAGTTGTCTAAGATGTGGAACCCGCTAAACATGATTACCGTGGCCGTTTGTATATATTTAGTTATTTGTGCCGTAGGCTTTATAATGGGCTTTGGCCTGGAGCAATACTGGTTTGGTACAGATGTGGCAATTATCCTGTTTTGGGGCCTGGCATTTTTGGTTGGCACTGTTCAGGGTGGCATACAGGCAATTTCCAGGTCTACTTTTGGCCAGCTTGTTCCACCGGAAAATTCCGGGGAATACTTTGGGTTTTTCGAAATTTTTGGCCGTTTCTCGGCAATTATCGGGCCCACATTCTACGCGATAATCCTATCCGCAACCGGCCGCCCAAGCATGGCAATTTTGTCAATTGTAGCCGTCTTCGTAATTGGTCTCGTTATACTTTCTAACGGAAGAAAGCATATGAAACTAGGGCAAAGGATTTAGTCCAAATCCGCTTCTTGCCGCACAATTTTGTCCGGGTCTGTATCCCGCATAATCCGCAGCTTTTCCATTACAGCATCATCCATGTATGACTTAATCCCCTTCACTGCCCCACGGCGCACGAAGGGGTTTTTACTATCTAAAAAATCAAACAGTATCCGGCGGATACCACTGCCGCGGATAACCGAAATAGCCACAACTATCGCCTCTTTTGCTTCGTCTTGCACATACTCCAATGCCTCCAATAAAGGTTCCAGCGCATTTGCTCTAAGGTTTTCTGCCAACGATAAAGCGGTTATTACCGAAAGATAATCATCTTTTCCCATTAGATACGGTTTAGCTGCTTCCATTACATAAGACGGACGCATGGCAATTAAGGATTCTAAACACTCTGCCAACACATCCGGCACTTCTTCCCCCGGGAATTTCAATTTAACCGCCAGCAGTGGGATCCCGTCCGGGCTGCCCAAAACACCTATTGCATGGGCGGCGGCTTTCCTGACCGGAGCTTTTACAAACATGCGGTTTAACGGAATGGTTGGCACAACAGGCTCTTCGTCAAAAAGCAGAAGCGCGAGTTCATACAAAGCGTCAGAGTCTATATGTGCCAGTACGACAGCTGCTGCCGCACGTAAATTAATAGCAATATCTTCCGGTGACGGGCCAAGTCTAACAATTTGTACGGTGCGTACTGCCTTGCGCAATATTTCAATGGCTTGCCTGGAACCCGTTTCACCAAAGGCCTCGACTATTGCCAAGCGAATATCGCAGCCCCGGTCGCGTTTGATGGGGTCCTCTTCCAACCATTTATACAAGTCAAGCAATGACGGCACAACAGCTGTATGGTTCAAATGGGCCATAGCCTTAACTGCCCGTGCAGCCGCCAACGCGTTGCTCTTTTTTGCGCAATTCACCAAAGTTTCCAATGCTTGCTCCGGTGGCATAGATGATACATTATTTATTGCTTCAATGGCTTTTTCATATTTCATTCAATCCACTCCTGTTCGTGAGTAAGTATAGCCTCTAAAGTCACCCTTGAGCAAGAATAACTTTATTTACCCCGCAGTGTTTTTATTGTATCCTGTTTGCAACCTAGGGAAAACGAAAATTCAGGAGGTAATTATGAACCTACAACAAGTTGGCAGAAAAATTTCTCAATTGCGCAAAGAACGCGACATGACACAAAACGAGCTGGCAGACAAGGCCGGTGTCAGTTACCAAGCCGTATCCAGTTGGGAACGTGGCCTTACAATGCCCGACATTTCCAAACTGCCGGGCATATCCCAAGTGCTGGGGGTGTCCATTGACGATTTACTTGATAACGACAAAGAAGTGGAACTAATCAAGGATGTTTTGAACAAAAATACTGCCGTGTATGCGGAAGAAAAAGAGCTGCACATGGACGAAGTGGTGGAAGTGGCACCGGCCCTTAAACCCAGTCAGGTAGACGAACTTGTAACCCATGTAGAGCCGGAAAGCATTAACCTGCACGAACTGCGGAATTTGGCACCCTTTGTAAGCAAGGAAGTACTGCAAGAACTGGCACAAAAAGTGGAATTTACAGGCAACATCCAAGAATTGCGGCACATCGCCCCGTTTTTGGACACAGAGTATCTGGACCGCCTTGCCCTAAAAATAGAACAGGTAGACGGTATTGGCGCGCTGCGACACATTGCCCCATTTCTAAGCAGAGAAGTTTTGCAGCAACTAGCCCGTAAAGCCGAATTTTCCGGCGACATATCGGAGCTTAGAAACCTTGCGCCTTTTTTGGACACGGAATACTTGGACGAACTGGCCCTTAGAATAGAACAGGTGGACGGCATACGCGCGTTACGGCACATAGCACCGTTTCTTAGCCAACATGTGCTGGACCAGCTTGCGTTGAAGGCAGTTTATTCTTCACAAAAGCCCAATGCGGCCAATTAAAGCGCGTTAAAGCCCCAAAACGGTATTTTCCTTTAGTTCCGAATCGCTAATCGCCGAAAATCACGGCGATGATCGATAGTCGCTTCAGGAAAAATACCGTTTTTTTACATACGATAATTTTGTATTTCGTTTGCTGAATAATACACGCATATGCGTGAGTTTTGTTGTAACTAATTTATCGGTGTATAAATGTCAGAGTAATTTTCCATTAGGTGAAATACATTTCCGGCTGGCCGCCATTTTCAATTTGAAACACAATGGAGAAGGATTCTTCGTTTATGCCATGTTGCCGCAGCAGATCACGCAGAATAAAGTTAGCAGATTCACCATCCCGGAAAACAGTTGGGCTTACTTTGTTGCTAAGCCCTTTCCGCGCAACTAAGTTGTCTGTAAATAAGTGAAAATGGGCCTGCATAACGTCTTGCCGTTTGCCACCATTGATAACCAATACAAAATCCCTGTTGTCGCCGTGCCGGATTGTAATCGCCATTTGGATGATTTCAAAAAAATCTTGGTGGGAAAGGCTAAAAACCGTATATGCAATTTTCCGCGGGATTATTAGCACATGATCCGGGTAGCTGGCGGCGGGGTGCTTAAAAGCTACAGCATATTTGTTTCGCGTAATTTTGTGTACAGGCACAAGGAATGAGAGGTACGCAAATACAAAACCAACGAATGTCCCCATGATTTTTAGCCGCGCTATGCGGAAGAGAAGTTTGCCCATGTTGTACCTCCATCATTAATTAATCTACCAAAAACTCCTGCGTGACATTTCTCCCCTCCCATATAGCCCCGCTAGAACGATGATACTCAACTACGGTGCTGCCATCATACATTGTATATTTAATTATAAATACTTGGCCTAATTCCACCGGCATAGGAAATTCAGAAAAGGGCAATACATTGTCTACTACAGGATGATTCTTAAAGTCATCATACGCATCCTCTAGCCGCCAAACTTCACGCTTTACAAATCTATCACTCCACCTGCTAAAATCCTCCTCGCCAAAAAATGCGGCCCGATACTCCACTCCACCTACAACAATCACGTCCGGCGTGCCTTCCATAATCAAAATTGTAGTACGAACATTATCGCCATACCTATTTTTTAGTTGCTGCGCCATTGTTAATCCACCACCATCCGGGCAATAACCAAGTGCAACATGCAGTGCGCCGTAGAAAGCACTCATAACGCTTTCACCCTGCAGCCTGTCAAATTCGCGGATAAAATTCTCCACCATCATATCCGGCCGCGAAGTTCGATAGACATAATACAGTTTACCCTGCTCGATATTCTTAAAAGCTAAACGGTATTTTTCGCTGCCTTCAAGCCCATTATCACGCAAATGATAAAGAAACCGGTAACCGGTTGTTTGATACTTATGCCCAATATCCGTACCATGGAATATCGTTTCGGGTAACTCGTTTTTTACCCTTTGCAAAAACTCTCTGTTAATTGGCGCATAAAATAGAGTGCCTCTCAAATCAACAAATAGAGCGTCTAAAATATCATCATTATCCTCTGTCATCCAAATATTCAAAAACTCTGCCGTAAAAAATGGCAACTCTACAAACAAATGGCGCATATTGTGGTGAGTATAATAATACATCCATCGCTCAAACTGTTTATTTACATGGTCCACATTTCCGTGCCATTCTCCGTACAAATGAATTAACCCGGTGGAAGGCAGAAATACCGGTTCGAGTACGTATGTCAATTCCTCCGGTATTTCTGTGGGAATATCAATGCAAATATATTCATCTGTAACTTCTTCAACTAAAGTAACAGCATCTTCCGGTGCATCCGGTAGTTCATTATTTTCCTGCGAACCACTACAGCCCGCAAAAACCATCGCAATTACAATCGTCAAAAAAATTACTGTCGTTTTTCGTTTCATACTATTTTCTCGCTCTCTTTATGTATTTTTTAGACTACCACTTGCTGTAAGGAAACGGTATTTGTCCTGTAGCGACTATTGCGAAGCAATTCGGAGCTACAGGGCAAATATCGTTTTCGGGCGGCCTATCCGGGCGGCCACAAGTAACTTCTTACATTTTACCACGTTTTACATAACTTGTATGCAGCAATTCATGAGCTTTATGGCTGCCGGGCTTATCCAGGTACTCTGCGTACAATGTTTTTATTTCGCTGTTGTCGTGGGAGCAGCGTACGGCTTTGTCCTTATCTTCGCCGTTTAGGCCCGCGATACGGGCAGAAATTACGGAACGGTCGTCGCCGTAGTATGGCTGGCCGCCGCCTGCTACACAGCCGCCCGGGCATGCCATAATTTCTATAGCGTGGTAATCGCTTTTTCCGTCACGGATATTTTCCAGTAAGATACGGGCATTACCCAAGCCGTGGGCGATACCTATTTTAAGTTCCAGGCCGTCAATGGGGATTACGGCTTCGCGGATACCCGCTTCGCCCCGCAGTTGGTGGAATTCTACATTTTTTGGGTTTTTGCCTGTAAGCCGGAACACGGCGGTACGAACAGCCGCTTCTATTACGCCGCCTGTCCTGCCAAAGATAACGGCTGCGCCTGTAGACTCGCCCATTACCTTGTCAAAATCTTCGTCGGGCAGGTTGTTAAAGTCTATGCAGGCTTCCCGCAGCATACCCGCCATTTCGCGGGTTGTAATTACATAGTCAACGTCTGCGTAGCCGTCGCTTGCAAGTTCTTCACGGGCGGCTTCGTATTTTTTGGCCACACATGGCATTACGGAAACAACAACCATTTTGGCAGAGTCTACGCCAAGTTTATCTGCAAGGTAAGTTTTTGCAACTGCGCCAAACATCTGGTGAGGGGATTTACAGCTGGACGGGATGTCCAACAGTTCGGGGAATTGATGCTCGATAAACTTAACCCAGGCAGGGCAGCAGCTTGTAAGCATTGGAAGGGTGCCGCCATTTTTGATGCGGCTGATAAGCTCGGCTGCTTCTTCCATAATTGTAAGGTCTGCGGCAAAGTCTGTGTCATATACGCGGTCAAAACCCATGCGGCGCAGTGCCGCAACCATTTTTCCAGTAACTCTTGTACCAACGGGGAGGCCAAACTCTTCACCAAGGGCTACGCGCACCGCAGGGGCAGTTTGAACCACTACGAATTTTTCCGGGTCGTTTATTGCTGCCCACACTTCACCAATGTCACTTACTTGTGTAAGGGCGGCTGTTGGGCAAACGGAGATACACTGCCCGCAGAATGTGCAGCATGTGTCAAGCATAGGGTAATCGAAAGCTGTACTGACAATTGCTTCAAGAGAGCGGTGGGTACCGGAATACACGCCTACGGTTTGTACTTGGTTGCACATTGTTTCGCAGCGGCGGCACATTACGCATTTTTCCGGGTTGCGGATAATTGACCGGCTGGAAGTGTCTTTTGCGTATTCAGTCATTTTGCCCGCGTATTTATCTTCGCGAATGTTAAGGTCTGCTGCCAGGTTTTGAAGTTCGCATTTGCGGTTACGCTCGCAGGATAAACAATCCTTGGGGTGGTTGGAAAGGTACAGTTCTACAACTGTGCGGCGGGCCAAAATTGCCCGCGGCGAGTTGGTAATTACAGACATGCCTTCCCACACTTGTGTTACGCAGGCCGGTACAAGGTTTGCGCGGCCTTCTATTTCTACCATGCACACGCGGCAGCTGCCGACGCAGTTGATCATTACGTCGCCAATTTTCATGTAGCATAAAGTTGGAATTTTTATACCGTTGGCACCTGCAATGTCCAAAATTGTTGTGCCAGGCCGGGCCAGAAGCTGTGCGCCGTTTAATTTTATATTTATCATTGCATATGCCCCTATTCTACAATTATGGCTTTTGGCTTGCATCTTTCGATGCACGCGCCGCACTTGATACATTTTTCTTTATCGATTACATGAGGCTTTTTAAGTTCCCCCGCGATACAACCCACTGGGCAAACACGCTTACACAAAGTACAGCCGATACATTTTTCCGCAACAGTGTAATAACTGACCAAATCTTTACACGCACCCGCCGGGCATTTTTTATCAATAACATGGGCTTTATACTCGTCCAAGAAGCGGTCGATTGTAGAAATTACGGGGTTTGGCGCACTCATGCCAAGGCCGCATAAGGAAGAGTGTTTAATTGTTTGGCTAAGGTCGCGAAGTTCTTGGATATCGATTTCTTTACCGTTGCCTTTGCTTATGCGGTCCAGGATTTCGTACAAGCGGGTGTTGCCGATACGGCATGGCGTACATCTGCCGCAGCTTTCTTCTACTGTAAAGTCCAGATAAAATTTCGCGATGTCCACCATACAGTCATCTTCGTCAACTACAATCATACCGCCGGAACCCATCATACTGCCTGCTTTTGCAAGATTTTCGAATGTGATTTCCATGTCCAGGTCTTCGTAGGAAATACAACCGCCGGAAGGGCCGCCTGTTTGAAGTGCTTTAAATTGCTTACCGCCCCTTATACCGCCGCCAATTTTATATACGATTTCCCGCATTGTTGTGCCCATCGGAACTTCCACCAGACCAACATTGTTAACCTTGCCTGCAAGGGCAAATACTTTTGTACCGCTGTTACCCGGCACGCCAATGGATTTAAACCATTCTGCACCGCGCAGGATAATTTGCGGAATATTAATAAGGGTTTCTACATTGTTGATAATTGTAGGGGCATTCCAAAGGCCTTTAACCGCCGGGAACGGGGGCTTAATGCGCGGTTCGCCACGCTGGCCTTCTACAGAGTTAAGAAGGGCCGTTTCCTCGCCGCAAACAAACGCGCCCGCGCCAAGATTAATGCTTATATCAAATGTAAAATCCGTACCAAAAATATTTTTGCCCAACAAACCATATTCGCGGGCGTCTTTAATGGCTTCACGTAAGCGGTTTACGGCCAGTGGATACTCTGCGCGGATATAGACAACACCTTCGTCGGAACCTATTGCATAGGCGCAAAGTGCCATAGCCTCTATTACACCGTGGGGGTCGCCTTCCAAAATGGATCTGTCCATAAACGCACCGGGGTCGCCTTCATCGGCGTTACACACTACATATTTTTTATCGCTTTGCATCTCGGCAGCAAATTCCCACTTAGCACCTGTTGGGAAGCCTGCGCCGCCGCGGCCGCGCAAACCGGACGCTTTTATAATTTCCGTAACTTCTTTCGGCTCCATTGTAAGAAGGGCGCGCGCCAAAGCTTCGTAGCCTTCTACGCCAATGTAGTCGTCAATCCTTTCCGGGTCTACCATTCCGCAGTGCTTAAGAGCAACTCTGACTTGACTTTTGTAAAACGGCATGTCACGGTGATGATGGTATCTTTCGCCTGTTTCCGGGTCTTTAAACAGCAAACGCTTGATGTGTTTGCCTTTTAACAGATGTTCGGTCACAAGTTCGTCCATATCTTTCCCTTCTACGCGAACGTAAAATGTGTTGTCAGGGTACATTTTTACAATCGGGCCTTGCTCGCAGAAGCCAAAGCAGCCTACTTTGGAAATTGTAACTTCATCGTTTAGACCGTGTTTTGCCAAGCTGTCTGTTAGCGCGGTTTCTACGCCCAAACAGCCGGAAGAAATACAGCCCGTACCGCCGCAAATAAGAATTTGCAAGCGTGTAGGGTTCATTGTCATGTGCGATGTTTGAGCATGGCAGCCTGTCAAATCTGCAGCAACAATTTCTTTTGCTTTTGTACAGTCTACGCCCTTATATTTAATTGGCTCTTGGCCAGGTTTTATTATTTCTACAGTGGTTCCGACCTCGCAATTATCATTGCAATCTACAGCCACAACAGAAACTTTATCCAATTTTGCCGCGTTTACTTCATCAAAAAATGTTTTTAAAACATCACGTGCGCCGGATTTAAGGCCGCACTCACCAATACCAACGTTAACCTCTGTACGGTCATCGAATGATTCATCTGCAAGAAGACGCATTAGAACGTTACCCCTGTACAGTGCCTGAAATGCTTTTAAATCTTCATGTGACCTTATACATTTGTGACTCATGGCAGCCCCTCCTTCGTGTCGTATTCATCAATAATGCTTTGCACATCTTTTTCCCCGACGCGGCCATATACCTTGCCGTTTACAAGAACAACAGGTGCTAAGCCGCACGCGCCGACACAGCGCAGGCCATCCAACGACCACACGCCGTCTTCGCCGGTTGTACCGCTTTGAATATTCAAGTCTCTTGCAAATTTGTCTAAAACTTTGCCTGCGCCGCGTACGAAACAAGCTGTCCCCATGCATACGGCAATTTTGTACTTGCCTTTTTTTGTCATGGTGAAGAATGAATAAAACGTTACCGCCCCATATACCTTACTTGCCGGGATATCCAGCCTTTGGGCAATATAGGTTTGCACTTCGGTTGGCAAGTATTCGAAAATATCTTGCGCGTAGTGCAAAACAGAGATTAGTGCGCCCTGCTTAGTGGGCAAGCTGTCGATAAACTCATCCAACTTGGCGTACAGTGCAGGGTCAAAATTCGATTGCGCCATTGTAAAACAAATCCTTTCTTGTTAACAACACTGTACTTTATTATGCGCAATTATCATGAAAATCTTGTACGGGCTGGTTTTCTTGGTGATTTTTTTACCCCCTGATATCAGGGGGGATAAATTTGTTGATAAACTTGGTCGATTGTGATAAAGTTTTCTACAGTCGGTTTATCGTGACCAATTTAGTGAGTGAAAATTAACCGAAAGGAGCACCCTGTATGAAGCGAAAATACGTTTATGCGATAGCCTTCACTTTCTTTGCCGCAGCCGTTTTTTCCCTATCCGCCTGCGGACGCGGTAACCGTACCCCGGGCCCCGAAAGCGGCAACCAACTAAACGGCATCATCGGCAGCCGGGAAGGGGTCCGCTACGGTATGGACACGGCCAAGCTTACCATATTTACCCCATTTGCCAACACGTCCCGCCTGCAGGAATCTGCGGACAATTTCGCCCAAACCTTGGAAAATACACACCTGCAAGTAGACATCATCGACTACACCCCGGAAGAACGGGACGAGTACCACAGCCTGCTGCTTAGCAAATTTGCCGCAGGGGTTGGCCCGGATATTTTTGTACGGGACAATTTTCTGCTTTACCCGTTTATAGAAAACAGTTTTATCACGGATATTTTTGCTGTGATAGATGAATCGCAAAATTTCACCCGCGACCACTTTTTTACAAATGTACTGGACGGAATAGCTGTAAATAGCCGCTTGTATACGCTGCCTGTTACATTTAGCATAGACTATGTGGGCATTAACGCCAATGCCCCGGCTTCGTTTGTTGCCCGTTTTGCGGATTTGAACCGGGTTTCACCGGTGGACATGGCGGAGTTGTACATGGACTTGGTAGCCGAACACCTGGAATGGGCAGACTTCGCGCTAATCCATGGCTTTGGCGCAGCCATGGCATTGCACCAGGAAACAGACTGTGGGGTAGACTTTAACCGGCGCACCGCCAACTTCGCGCCGTTTATAGACATCCTTGAAACTATTCGCAGTGGCTTTTACGGCAACCTGCGTTTTGCAACTCCGTTTTTCAACTGGCAGCTTGAGCCGGAACAGCAACTTGCCGTAAAACAGGAGCGGTATTTGTTCTCCCGCGTTGTTGGCGGCAGCGTAATTTACGGGCTGTTCGAGTTCCGCAAGCCGTATTTTGTCAGCTACATCCCCCTTTCGGATGCCGCCGGGCGGCTTGTAAACCGCAATTAGAGTATGAACATGGCTGTTGGCAATAACGCAAACCCGGACATCGCAATGGGCTTTTGGCCCAAATTATACGGGATTACGCTACAGGCCGCTTTGGCACCGGTCAGAACGTGACTATTTTGCGGGAGTACGCCAACCGGGGTTTGATAAATGGCTTCGATTTTTCCCTTTCTCAATTAACATTGCCGCCAATGGTGACGGGTGAAAGTTTTGCAATGGAATACGCCATCGAACGCATTCTGGAGTACAGCACATGGCCGTCTGTTAC
>WQTQ01000232.1 GCA_009786175.1 Bacillota bacterium
GGGGGCGATACTAAATTTGTGTTTATTGTAGACACTATTGTCAGTTGGTGCCTGGTGCTTCCCATGGCGTTTTTGGCGGCATTTGTGTTTAACGCGCCGCCGTGGGTGGTGTTTTTATGTATATTCAGCGACCAGTTCTATAAGTGGATTATCGCGTTTATAAAGACGAACAGGTTTAAATGGATTATAAATTTGACAAGAGAGAAGGAGATTGTAACAAATGGGTGAAAGTATGAAAGGCATGAGACGTACGCATTATTGCGGCGAGGTTAATCAGGAAATGATTGGCCAGCAAGTAACTGTAATGGGCTGGGTAAATAAACGCCGCTACTTAAGCGGGTTGATATTTCTTGTGATACGCGACAAGACAGGCCTGGTACAGGTTGTAGTTGACGAAAAGCGAGTATCACCGGAGCATTACCGGCTTGCGAAAGAGATTATCCGCGGGGAATTTGTTATTGCCGCCGTGGGTACGGTAATTGCCCGCACACCGGAAAATGTTAACCCCGAAATGGCAACAGGTGCCATTGAAATTGATGTAACGGACCTTCGCGTGCTGTCCGAGGCGGAAGTTCCGCCATTCCAGGTAACAGATGAAGATGTTGGGCTGGACATGCGCCTAAAATACAGGTACATCGACCTGCGCCGCCCGGACGTGCAAAAAATATTCCAGATGCGCCACAAAACGGCCCGGGTTGTGCGGGAATACTTGTCTGACGACGGTTTTACGGAAGTGGAAACACCAATTCTGATTAACAGTTCTCCGGAAGGTGCGCGTGACTATCTTGTGCCGTCCAGAATGCACCCCGGGCAGTTTTACGCCCTGCCCCAGTCGCCCCAGCAGATGAAGCAAATCCTTATGGTGGCCGGCTTTGACAGGTATTTTCAAATTGCAAAGTGCTTCCGTGACGAAGACCTGCGGGCAGACCGCCAGCCGGAATTTACCCAGGTAGACATTGAGTTGTCTTTTGCGGAAGAAGAAGACGTAATGGCCATGACAGAAGGCCTTATGATTCGCATAATGAGCGAAGTAATGGATGTGGATATTGAACCAAATTTCCCGCGTTTTACATGGAAGGAAGCAATGGAGCGTTTTGGTTCCGACAAGCCGGACACGCGCTTTGGCATGGAGCTTAAAGATATTTCTGACATGGTGCAGGGCGTAGATTTTCAAGTGTTTGCGTCTGCGCTGGAAAGCGGCGGCAGTGTCCGCGGCTTTTGCGCGGAAGGCTGCGCCGGGCTGCCACGGAAGCAAATTGACGCTTTTGTAGAGCTTGCCCGCACCCACAAGGCAAAAGGCCTGGCCTGGGTTACCCTGCCGGAGGACGGCACAATTAAATCCACCATTTCAAAATTTTTCACGGATGAGCAGCTGCGCGAAATAGCGGAGCGTTTTAATGCGAAAGCCGGTGACGTTATTTTCCTATGCGCAGACCGGACCTCAACCGTGTATGATGCCCTTGGTGCGGTTCGCCTTGCGGCGGCAAAATGGAAAGGTGCCATACCGGAGGACAAATATAATTTCCTGTGGGTGACACACTTCCCGCTGCTTGAATATTCCGAAGAGGATGACCGTTATTTTGCCGCCCACCATCCGTTTACATCGCCCTTGGAAGAAGACGCGGATATGCTGGAAACCAACCCGGCGGCAGTACGTGCCCGTGCCTACGACCTGGTGCTGAACGGCTACGAACTTGGCGGCGGAAGCATTCGTATCCACCAGCGGGAGCTGCAGGATCGCATGTTTGCGGCCCTTGGCTTTACCCCGGAAACCGCCGCAGAAGGTTTTGGCTACTTCCTGGAAGCGTTAAAGTACGGTGTTCCGCCCCACGGCGGCATTGCCCTTGGTTTCGACCGCATTATAATGCTGCTTGCCGGGGCGGACTCGCTAAGGGAAGTAATTGCCTTCCCTAAAGTTAAGGACGCCTCATGCCCGATGACCCACGCGCCAAATGTGGTTGACCCGGCGCAATTGGAGGAACTGGGTATTGCGGTGGTTGAGCAGGATAAAGCCCAATGAAATTTTTCACGAAAGGTGGCCCAACATGCCCCCAGATAATGTAGCACCGGACATTTGGTTCCCTAACTTACAAATCTATTTTCGGCGGGTACCGCAGCACTTGCCGTTCAGCCTATTTGGCATTGATATTTATTGGTACGCGGTGCTAATCGTGTTTGGTATAATTGCCGCGTACTTGCTTGCCTGTTTGCACGCAAAGCGCACAGGCCAAAAGGTGGATGACTACACAGACCTGCTGATGCTTGGCGTTCCCATGGCCCTTGTTGGCTTACGCGCTTATTATCTTATTTTCAACTGGCAGGTTTATGAGGGTTATTCTATTTGGCGTACGCTTTTTGGTATACGTGACGGCGGGCTGGCCATATATGGCGGGATAATTGGCGCGTTGTTGGCAGGGGTTATTATGTCAATTGTGAAAAAAATCCCTTTTACAACATTTGCGGATACTTGCGCCCCGTCACTTTTACTTGGGCAAATAATAGGGCGATTTGGCAATTTTTTTAACCGGGAAGCCTTTGGCGGATATACAGATAATTTATTCGCCATGCGCATAAGGCTGGAGCAAGCCCGCGGTGTAGTACCCGCAGACCTGCGTGAAAGGATAGTAATTGCCCAGGGCGTACAGTATTTGCAGGTTCACCCCACATTTTTGTACGAGATATTTTTTAATCTGCTGCTTATGGTTGCCCTTATGGTTTATCGCCCCCACAAAAAGTTTGGCGGCGAAGTTATTCTTATGTACTTGCTGGGCTATGGGGTTATCCGCTTCTTTGTGGAAGGGCTGCGCACAGACCAGCTTATGTTTTTTGACACGGGATTGCCGGCCAGCCAGCTTGTTTCCGTAATATTTGTAGTGTTGGCCTTTATACTAATAATCGCAGGCCGCTTAGTGGCAAGAAAGCGGTAAATGTTTATTTTTCAATTTCCACCAAAAATTCAATTTCCACGGGCACATTGCCCGGCAGTACATTAACACCTACGGCCGACCTTGCAGGGAGGCCTTTTTCATTGCCGAATATTTCGCACAGCAACTCCGACGACCCGTTGGCAACTTTGGGTTGAAGGTAGAAGTCGTCATTGCTGGCGACAAAGCACAAAATTTTGACGAAACGCTTTATGCGGTTTAAATCGCCCAGGTCACGGTGAAGGACGGCCAATGCGTTTAATGTACAGTTTCTTGCGGCTTCCCGGCCTTCTTCAATGGTCAAACTCCCAAGCCTGCCCGTGAAATTTACTTCGCCGTTAATATGCGGCAGGCAGCCGGATGTATAAACCAGATTATCCGCAAATTCGATGCTTTGAGAATACACGCCAATTGCCGGTGCCGCTGTGGGCAATGTAATGCCCAGTTCTTTTAGCTTGTCATACACGTTTTGCATAAGAATTCTCCTTTAAACAAAAATTTCCCCCTGTAGATACAGCACTGTTTTGCCCGCGATTTTTACCCTATCCCCGGCATCTTGACAGTAAAGTGTACCGCCCCTGGTAGAAAGCTGGCGGGCAACCATTTTAGTTTTGCCAAGCCGCTCTGCCCAAAATGGGATTAGCGAGCAGTGGGCAGAGCCTGTTACAGGGTCTTCTAACACACCGCCCCGTGGGGTAAAGAACCGGGAAACAAAATCTACCTCGCTGCCCTTGGCTGTGGCCACCACGGCAAAATAATCCAGTTGCCGTATCATGTCAAAATTGGGCCGCAAATTTTTCACCTGCTGCTCGTTTTCTAAAACCAGCAGTAAATCCCGGGACAAGTGGGCTTCCAGGGCGGGTATTCTAATGGCCTGGTTCATTTCCCGGGTAAGTTCAACTTGTACCGGCTTCCTGGACGGGAAGTCCAATTCGTACAAGTCGTCCATTTTATTGACTATCAGCGTGCCGCTGATTGTTTCAAATTTTACGGTAACCACCGTTGTGTCCATAAAGTTGAAGATAACAAAGGCCGAAGCCAACGTGGCATGGCCGCACAAGTCTACTTCTATGGCAGGGGTAAACCAGCGCAAACCGTAGTGTTCACCCTGCTTAAGCACAAATGCCGTTTCCGAAAGGTTGTTTTCAAAGGCAATTTTTTGCATGGTGTCTTCACTTGGCCATTCATCCACCAGGCATACGCCCGCCTGGTTGCCTTTGAACAGTTCGTCTGTAAAAGCGTCAACAACAAAATACTTCATAAGTTATACCCCCGTAATTGTATTTTTTAGCTCTGTGGCAAATGTCATGCTAAGCAATGTTCCACCATCTGCTTCCGCGGCTAACCCCGGCGCGATGCTTGCCTGCCATTGCGCTTCCATACCCGCCAGCTTTTGCATGATTGCCGCGTAAACCTCTGTTGGTAAGCCCTCCTCGTCCAAGTAAGGCAGCAACGCCTTTTTTATTGTGGGTATGTCAAACACGGTTTTTAGGCGGTCTATCATGGCCAAGGCGGCTAGATGCTTGTGTGTGTAAACCCGTTTGTTTACCGGCGGCGGCAAAAGCCCGTCCCGGATGTAATTTTGAACCATGCCCCGGGTTATGCCCATGTTTTTGCGCTCACAAAACTTCAGCACTTGGGCAATGGTCATTGTTGGGCTGTAATGGCGTATGTCGTGTAACGGGTCAGTCATGGTAAAGCCACCTTTCTGTTGGGTTGTATATTTATTTCATGTTTTTTACCCCGTACTCCCATATCCGCCTTCGCCGCGCTCTGTTTCCGGCAGTTCGCAAACCTCTGCAAACTCTACCATTTCCACCTTGGCAATTACCATCTGGGCAATTCTGTCCCCGCGCTTTACGGCAAAGTCTTCCTTCCCCAAGTTTACCAGTATAACGCCAACTTCCCCGCGGAAGTCTGCGTCTATTGTGCCGGGCGTGTTAAGTACCGTTACACCGTACTTTAACGCCAGCCCGCTGCGGGGCCGTACCTGCGCTTCGTAACCAAAAGGGAGAGCAACCCTGATGCCGGTAGGTATCAAAGTCCGCTCTCCCTTTTTTATTATTGCGTCAATTTTAGCGTACAAATCCAACCCTGCGGATTGCGGGGTTTGGCGGGTGGGTAAAGGTAAATCCTTGGCGTCTTCTGTTTTACTAAGCAAAAACTCCAATCGCATCTTCTTTTATCCCTTTTCCAACCAGGGAAATGCTTACCTGGTCCATTTTGAAAATTTTATCGCACACGTTGTAAAACGCGTCCATATTTATTGCGTCAATTTTTGCAACCAGCTCGTCCGGCGTAATGGTTTTGTTAAGCATAAGCATAGTACGGCCGATGCTGTTCATGCGGCTTGCGGCACTTTCCAGGCTTAGTAAAAAGTTGCTTTTTAGCTGCTCTTTTGCTTTAGACAGCTGCCGGTCGGTTATTTTGTCTGTAAACATTCCCCTTACTTCCTGGGAAATTAGCCCCATAACCTCGCTAAGCTGGGCGGGGTTTAAGGCCGCGTAAATTATAAACGTGCCTGTGTCTGCGTAACTTGCGTTGTAGGAATATACGGAATACACAAGGCCGTGTTCTTCGCGGATTTTTTGGAATAGGCGGGAACTCATGCCGCCGCCCAAAATTGTATTGACTGCGGCCAGGGCATAAGCTTCGTCTGTGCCGCTGCTAAGGCCCGGGAAGCCCATACATAAATGCACTTGCTCGATATCCTTTTCCCGGATAGAAAAGCCCGGTGTATAAACGGCAGCTGCGTTATCATAGTTGACTGTTTCGCCTTTATACTGCCCGAATACCTGTGTGATTTTGTCCAGAACTTCTTTTTCGTCGATATTACCGGCTATGGCGACAACTACATTTTCCGGGGTGTACCGTGCCTTTAGAAATGCCTTAAAATCGTCATGACAGAAGCTGCCGATAGACTTGGGTGTGCCTAAAATAGTCATACCCAGCGGGTGGCCGGGGAATATTTTTTCCTGTAAAAGCTCTACACATAAGTCTTCCGGTGTGTCTTCGTACATATTTATTTCTTCCAAAATTACATTGCGCTCTTTGTCAATTTCTGCCTGGTCGTACTTCGAGTTAAAAAACATGTCGGAAATAATGTCCAACGCAACATCGAAGTGAGTGTCTAAGGTGCGGGTAAAGTAGCAGGTACTCTCCTTGGATGTAAAGGCGTTTAGCTGCCCACCAACGGCATCCATAGTATCTGCGATTTCCAATGCGGTGCGCTTTTCCGTACCCTTGAACATCATATGCTCTATAAAATGCGACATACCGTTGGTAGCCGCATTTTCGTGACGGGAGCCGTTTTTAATCCACAGCCCAAAGCTTACAGACCTAACAAACGGGATGGATTCCATTACCACCCGAACTCCGTTAGGCAGGGTATGAACAGCTATCAACGCCGGTCACCATGCCCTCTATTATTGCTTCTGTTTCTGTCCCTATCGCCGCCGCGGTTTCTGTCTCTGTCGCCGCCATTGCGGTCCCGTGGGGGCGGGCGTTTTACGGTAGTGTCTGCAGTAGGGTCTAACACACCTTTACGGGAAAGGTTAATACGCCCCTGATCGTCCACTTCTGTAACCTTTACGGTAACAACATCGCCTATTTTGACTACTGCTTCAAGGTTTTCTACCCTGCTCACATCCCACTGTGAAATGTGAACCAATCCCTCTTTTTCCGGTGCAAATTCAACGAACGCGCCAAAGTTCATTATGCGTGTAACTTTACCTTCAAAAATTGTCCCAACTTCCGGCACGGTAACAATGGCTTTAATCATTGCTACGGCTTTATCAACTTTTGCCTGGTCTTTGTCGCATACAAATACGCGGCCGTCATCTTCCGTGTCAATTTTTTCTACGCCGGATTCTTCGATTATGCGCTTAATAACCTTACCGCGGGAGCCGATAACCTCTGCAATTTGGTCAATTTGAATACGAACAATTGCCATCTTTGGTGCGTGTGGCGAAATTTCTGGGCGTGGCTCTGCTATTGCAGGCAGCATGGATGTTTCTAAAATATGAAAACGGGAATTTTTTGTCTGTTCTAAGCTGGCTTTGATGATTTCCGGCGTCAAGCCGTCAATTTTTATATCCATTTGGATGGCGGTTATGCCCTCGCTGGTACCGGCAACTTTAAAGTCCATGTCGCCAAAAAAGTCTTCCAGCCCCTGAATGTCTGCAAGCAGAACGTAATCGTCTTCGCTGTCGCCGGTAACAAGGCCCGCAGAAATACCCGCAACAGGGCGTTTAATTGGCACACCTGCAGCCATAAGGCTTAAAGTAGATGCACAAACGCTGGCTTGGGATGTGGAACCGTTGCTGCTGGTAACTTCGGATACAAGACGGATTGCGTACGGGAAGTCGTCTTCGCTTGGTATTACCGGGATAAGAGCCCGTTCTGCCAATGCGCCGTGGCCAATTTCCCTGCGGCCGGGGCCGCGTGATGGGCGGGTTTCGCCAACAGAATAACTTGGGAAGTTATAATGGTGCATGTAGCGTTTGCTTTCTTCCGCTTCATCCAGGCCGTCCAGGCGTTGAATATCGCCGCCGGAACCCAAGGTTGTAACGGTTAAAACCTCTGTTTGACCGCGGCGGAATATTGCCGAGCCATGGGTGCGAGGCAGTATATCCACTTCGGAAGTAAGTGTACGGATATCGCCCATAGTCCTGCCGTCCGGGCGTTTGCCCTGGCGCAGAATCATGCGGCGTACGGTTTCTTTTTCAAATTGGTAAATTGCAGCACCAAGGTTAGCCTTGTATTCTTCCGCAACCTCTTCGTTAAAAGTCGGTACAAGGTTTGCATCCACATCATCCCGGAGTTTTGCCAGATTTTCGTCACGGATTTGCTTTAAGTCACTAAATACGGCGTTCTCCATACGCTCGTTTGTGATGAAAGCCGTAACAGCTTCGTACAGGCCTTCCGGCAGTACATTTTTGTCATAATCCCGCTTTGGTTTAGCATGTATGGCAACGATGCTGTCTATCCATTCGATAATTTTTTTATTTTCTTCGTGGGCCAGCATAATGGCATCAAACATGATTTCTTCGGATACTTCGTTTGCACCGGCTTCTATCATCATAACTTTTTCCCGTGTAGAAGACACAGTTAGAGCAAGTTTGCTGATTTCCCGTTGGGCGGCGTCCGGGTTAACGATAAGTTCCCCGTCTACCAAACCGATATTTACGGCGGCGGTTGGCCCGTTAAAGGGTATTTCGGAAATGCAAAGCGCGATGGAAGAGCCTATCATTGCGGCAACTTCCGGGCTTGCGTCTTGGTCCATAGACATAACCGTAGCAACAACACCAATGTCATTGCGGTAGTCGTCAGGGAAAAGCGGGCGAATTGGGCGGTCTATCAAACGTGACGCAAGAATCGCGTGTTCTGTAGGCCTGCCTTCGCGCCTAAACCAAGAGCCGGGGATTTTACCCACGGCGTAAAAACGCTCTTCGTAATCTACGCTAAGCGGGAACCAATCTATGCCTGCACGTGGTTTTTCCGATGTTGTAGCTGTTACAAGTACAACTGTTTCCCCATAAGTCATAAGGGCAGTGCCCCCCGCAAGTTCGGCCAAACGGCCAATCTCGCAGGAAAGCTTCCTGCCCCCTAGCATGGTTGAGTATACAAAAGTTTCTCTCATATTTGTCACTATCTCCTAATGGAGTCTCTTAGACCCAGTTCCGCAATTAGTTCGCGGTATCTTACAATGTCTACACTTTGGATGTAGCCCAAAAGGCCACGACGCTGACCTACCAGTTTAAGCAAACCGCGGCGGGAGTGGAAGTCTTTTTTGTGTGTACGCAAATGCTCTGTAAGATGGTTGATGCGCGCGGTTAGCAGTGCGACTTGCACTTCCGGTGAACCTGTGTCGTTTTCCCCACGACTGAACTTTTCGATAATTTCTTTCTTGTTGATCATTTTAGATCCTCCTATAATTTTTATCCCCCGTCGCCCGGGCACGGTTGGAGAGTCCTATGTCTACGCGAGGGTTATTTGCAGCCCTTTACTAAAATTAGGGACTCATGGAAGTATAACACTTGTCAAAGTCTTGTCAAGGTGTTTTTTTCCGAATTACCCCCTGATATCAGGGGGTAATTACAAACCCAACCCTTTGGCCGAGGAAAAAGCAATAAAAAAATTCATTTCTGTAAATTATTGTAAATAGTAGCGGAATTGTTGTACTTTTGATGGATTTATGTTATAAATGTATACATCTTGCGCTATTGCTGTTCCGTTTGGTTTCAATCGGAACGCATATTGCAGCAAACAAAACTGCAAAATAGCAGTGAAAATAAACTATTAGGAGGATTTCTAAATGAAAAGAAATTCAAAAATCGCATCAAGACTCATGGCCTTCGCGGTAGCAATCGTACTTATGGTATTAATGGCAGTACCTGCATTTGCCAACGCTCAATGTCCGCCTTGTCCGTTTTGCCCGCCTTGCCCACCTGTAGAAATTATAATTCCGGACCCTCCTCCTGCAATTCCATGGAGCCCGGCAGGTGCAAGCGTTGAAGCTGCAGTTGAAGAATATGCAGTTACGGAAGACATCGTTACAGAAGACACAGTTACAGAAGACACAGTTACAGAAGAAGTTGTTGTTGTAGTTGAAGAAGCTGTAACAGAAGAAGTTGAAGCAGTTACTGTTGAAGTAGAGGCAATTGAAGAAGTTTATGTTCCTGCCGAAGAGGTTATAGTTACAGTTATCGGCACAATAGACCCTCCTCCTGCTCCTGTTGCAGTTGTTATACCAGAGCAAGTTATAACAGTTCCCGAAGAGCCGACAGTTGAAGCAGTAGAAGAGCCTGCTCCTGCACCAAGAAGAGTGAACCCGCCAACAAGCGATCAAAGCAGTTCTAACGGCATGTTTGCTGTACTTGCAGGCCTGGGCCTTGTTGGTATCGTAGCCCTTACCGTTAAAGATAAAATGGCTAAAGAAGGCAACCGCTAATAGTTGAGTTGTAAATAAAAATGAGGGAAGGCACTGTTTAACCAGAGCCTTCCCTCATTTTTTATGTGCATATTCATCGCATTCGTATTCTGCGCCCATTCGAGTACATTCTTACCGTGCCATGCTGTGCTGCGGAAAATTCATTTACTGCGCCGTTTTCTAAAGTTATTGCAGTGCCGCCAAATACTATGTGCAGGTTAATATTGCCGCCGTGGTAAGTAGAAATACGCGCTGTCATGCGACCGTTGCTATAAATACTGCCATCATAAATTGGCAAAGCGTAAGGAATGGCAGCTTCGGCTTCGTGTGATACATAAAAAACTTCAAACCGCTCTGCTAATCTTTCTAGCCTGTTTGCATCCCGGGCTCTTGGCAATTCTGTCAATATAAGCCCATCGGCACGTCTTACTCCATGCATATCTAAATATCGGAAAAGTGCGTCTTCTCCGCCACGGGGCGAACCTGTGACCAGTACATTCCCCCGGTGCCGTATCACTGTATAATTGCCTATGGTATCCAGCACGGTTATATGAAGCCCCCTTGGGTTGTGTCGGATAAAAACTGCAACGCTAAGCACGACTATTGTAAAAAACAGTAACCCAAGCCGCTTGCGAAAAACCTCCCCAAACCCGTTAAATGTATACGCGAATGCAAGCAGAACCGTGACACCAAGTCCCGTTACAATTAAACTCCCACCGCCTGTAAGCAGCATGGCGTTGGGTAAGCCTGCAAAAAAACTGCTTGTAATCTCGTAAAAACGCAAAATAAAATATACAGTGCCGGCCAAAATAGTGGCACCTCCCGTCCAAACAAGCCCAAGAAGCCCAACCACAAGCCCGGTTACTAAAATAATTGTTGTGGTTGGGGCAATTATCACGTTACCAATTACGCTATAAAGCTGAATTTCGTACATATGAAACGCAAAAACAGGATATGTGGCAACTGTTGCTGCAATGCTAACCCCCAGCCCGCTTCTAAACTTGCCCCACTGTGGGAAATGTAGTTTCGTAAGCAGTCTTTCCACAGGCGCGGTTAGTACCCCAATACCAAAAACCGCCGCAAAAGAAAGTTGAAAGCCCACATTAAACAGGTAAAGCGGCTCGTACAAAAGCAATGCCACGCAAGCCCACGATACAGCTGTAATCAAATCGTATTTACGGCTTAATATTTTGCCGAACACCAAGACGCCACCCATGGTAACAGCTCTAACCGTAGCAATTCCCGCGCCGGTCATTAGGCAGTATAGGATCATTACTGCCAAAACAATAATGCCGCTTCTCCGCTCGGTAAGGAACAGCCCCAAAGCCTTACTGAATGCCATCATTAAAATGGCAACATGAAGGCCGGAAATTGAAAGTATATGAAAAATTCCCATACTGCGGTACTGTTGTGCCAAGTCCATATCCATATCTGCCCTGTCACCCAGTACCATCGAGCGGATTACTGCCGCTTCCCTAGGGGGCAGGATCTCATCATACACGGCGGCAAGCCTGTCCCGTACCATCCGCAGCATTACCATTGGTGACAGGCTTACTTTGCCCAAGTGGATGTAGTCCGGCCAAATAACCGCGTCAACTTTTTGAGCACGCAAATGCCGGAATTGATTGTATCCGCCGGGGTTAGAGGGCATGGACAATGGCCGCAATTCCCCAAGTACGGCAATTTCCTGCCCAAGTTCGGCCCATGGCTGGTGCGGACGGATATAGGCCATAACCCGCAGGCCGCTTTTCATACGTACAATTACACGCTGGTTACCCCCGGATGTAACACCCACATCTATTGCTACCCCATGTAATTCCGTTTGAACAGGATAAGTTGTGTAACTATGTAAGCTATGCCCCACCCGCCAAATTCCCGCAATCATAAACAGAATAAAAATATACACGGGCAAATACCTGTAAAAACGATAAAGCACAACACATAAAAAAAGCCCTGATACAGTACCAAGGCTATAAAGGGGCAAATCGTTTCCAAATGCCCCCAAAACAATTCCGCAAATAAGAAAGCCTAAAATCCAAAGGACAGGGCGTTTCATTCACCGTTCTCCTGTTCGTAATAAAAATCGTAAGCATCATTCGGTAAAAATCCAAGCACCGCTGTTTCGTCATATATAAAGCCGCGGGTAAAATCATCAATGCCGGGTAGCTGTTCGCGGGAAGAGTCTATTAAGAAAAAGACCTGCGCTTGCCGCCAACCGGGTCCGGAATTTTCAAGCACTGTGTTAACAATACTTGCAATTACAAGCCGTGTTTGAGCAGGCGTACCCACAAAACGTAAAAAATCGCCGGAAAGGTTTACATAAATACTCCTTGGGGGCTCCAGTATAGGAATTATCGCAAGGACGCGTGTTTCCGCAGGTATTGCCGAAAACATACCATCTGCAACTGGCCCGTCAATAAGACGCTGCAGGGCAGCTTGTGCCTGACGGCGGGCATCTATTTCCACTGCGTTGTAATATTCGCGGATAAGCCCTTCACCGGATTCATCTATGAAATAGATAACCAACTGGGTGCTTGTAAGGCGTGCGGGGCTTAAAGACGGCGCGTTTGCTATTGTTTCCGCGGATTCTATCCATTCGTTGTCGCCTACACGTATTTTAACTTCATCTATAAACGGCAGCCCTACCATTGTAAGGGTTAGTGCCGAGCGGAATAATGCTTCATGCAGCGGCGGCACATCCAGATACGAGTCATGAAAGTCTATTATCAAAGTGCTTTCGTTCATGGCGGCGTTCATAAAAAATGGAATTTCTTCTACCCCAAGTAAGGGGTTAATGTCAGGCCATGTGCTAACCAGGCGGCTGCTGTTGGGGAACCGCAAATGCCCAAGGGCGGCGGATACCCAGTCGTGCTGGTTACCGTAAGGCCATTGGCGTCCCTCGGAATTTAGCCGCCCTTCCAATGGGTTGAAAAAATAAACCTGCATTTGGTTTGGGGAAAAAATATCCCTTCCTTGCTGCCGCAATACAATCGCCAGTGTAATTGACCCGATTGCAAGCAAGGCCACAACCCCCAAAATTATGCCAGGCATAAACACTTTAAAACGAGGCGCAGATACATTTAAATTCTCATCTTTATCCACTTGATCACATCCTTAATGGCAGACGTATTACAAAAATAGACCCTTGGTCCGGCACAGAGTTTATGCTGATGCTGCCATCGTGCAGCAGAACTGTAGCGCGGCTTATTGAAAGGCCAAGACCTGTCCCGCCGGTTTCCCTGTGACGGGTTTTATCTACACGGTAGAAGCGGTTGAAAATTTTATCCTGCTCTTCTTCCGGTATGCCAATTCCTGTGTCTTGTATTGTAATAAGTGCGAACTGATAGTCGGAATCTACAGTAACTCTTACGGTACCACCCTTCGGGGTATATTTTATGCCGTTTTCGACGATATTTGAAATGGCTAAACTTAGCTTGATTTCGTCTGCGTTAATTTGTACGGGACGTTCCGCTTCGTAAATTAGCGCGATATTCTTTTGCTCTGCCAAAGGTGAAAGCCGCTTTAGAATTTCCTCAACCAGCAGGTTAAGGTCCAGCCGCGTGATATTCAGCCCCTGCTGGCCTTGGTCAACTTTTACCAAGGCTAAAAGGTCGTTGGTAATATTAGTCATGCGGTCTACCTCGGAATTAATGTCTTGCAAAAATTCACGGTACATTTCTTCCGGGGCTGTATCTTGTAAAAGAATAGATTCGCTAAGAACTTTTATGGCAGAAAGAGGTGTTTTCATTTCATGGGAAACGTTGGATACAAACTCTTCGCGGGTTTGCTCTACTTGTTCTAATTTTGCAGTCATCTTGTTAAATGCTTTCGCAAGGATTGCGTATTCATCCCTTCCGCTTACAGGTATGCGCAGGGATAACTGCCCTGTAGACATGCGGCGTACAATGTTTACCGTGCGCTTAAGCGGGGCAATAAGATGGTTGCTTAAAATTAATACCAGTACTATTGATAATATTCCAACCAGCAAAGTCGCAAGCATTAGATCATTACGCATTTCCGCGATAGATTGAAAGATGTCTTCTACAGAAGCAACTAAAAGAACCGCGCCAACGCGGTCACTGCCCACGTCGTGGATGCTTACCGCTACATTAAGCACGTATTCATCCCTTATTAAAACGTAGGTATCATTCCCGTTTAACGCGTTTATAACTTCATGCCTAAGCATAGTTTGGCCAACACGGGGGGCTCCGGTGTTAGAATCCGCAAGAACCCGCGCGTAGTCATCAATAACTAAAATGCGAAGCCCTAAGGTAAGGCCGCGTCCGTGAATAGACCCTTGCAAATACCGCCGACGGGCTTCGTGCTCTAAATTAGTAAGACCATGGCGGCCTGCAACGTAGTTTGCCAGAATTATTGCTTCGGTTTCTAATTCACTAACCCGACCGTCTATGTGGTATGTTTCGATCGAGTTCATGACTATAAAATAGAAAGTTAACAGAAGCACGACGCTTAAAGCAATGTAGCTAAACGCCAGCTTCCATCGGATACTGTGGTACCATGACATTTTGTCCGAAATAGTAACCACTCCTTGTTTGTTCTGGTTGTGGGATTATCTAAAGTAATAACCGACTCCCCATTTTGTGTAGATGTATTTAGGGTCGCTCGGGTTCTCTTCTATTTTCTCCCGCAGGCGGCGTACATGAACATCCACGGTACGTGCATCACCGGTATTCTCTGTACCCCAAAGCTCTGTCAGCAGGTTTTCCCTTGTATAAACACGGCCTGTATTTTTAACCAAAAACTCCAGCAGGTCGTATTCTTTGGCGGTTAGGGCAATTTCCTGCTCTAAAACAAAAACTCGGCGAGATTGTGTGTCTATGGAAAGGTCACGTACATCTAAAATATGGCTTTGCGGGGCGGGTTTTGGTTTAGATGCCCGGCGCAAAATTGCCTTAATGCGTGCCTTTAGCTCTAAAATATTAAAAGGTTTGGTAATGTAATCATCGGCACCGTATTCCAGGCCCATGATTTTATCCATATCCTCGCCTTTGGCGGTAACCATTACTACGGGTACCGCGCTAAATTCCCTAATGCGCTGGCAAATTTCCGTTCCTTCTATTTTGGGAAGCATAACGTCCAAAATAACAAGGTCGTAGGCATTTTTCTTTGCAAGCTCCATAGCCTCCTCGCCGTCGTAGGCTACGTCCACCTTCATGCCGTCCTGCTCTAAGCTAAACTTGATGCCTTTTACGATGTTCTTTTCATCGTCAACTACTAGAATGTAAGACATGTGCCACACTCCTATATTTATTTTTTTCATTTGGAAAGGGAGATTTATATCAAAAATACCAAAGCTGCAGTCGTATTATTTATATTATATCTGGGAATTTACCAAATTACCAGTGTTTATGCCAATATTAATCAAGAAAAAAGGCAAGAGCCTATGCCGCCATCATATTCCGCCGCTTCTGTTCTAGTAATGGAGGCCTCTACAGGGATGGTATTGTATGCCGCCAATGCCAGTGAAATCAAGTATCCTGCCAGTATAACAAAAATAATGACGGCTTTAATAGTGCTGGAACACACCACAGATTTTGACGAGAGAATTTCTTTTTCCGACCGTGCCGTATTTTCTATCCCGCGTACTTCAAGCCATATAGCCATGGATGTAGGGGAAACCTTAAGTATCTACGAAGCATTGTACGGTCTAATGCTTGAATCTGCAAATGAAGTTTCTCTTGCTTTGGCAGAACACGTATCCGGCAGCATAGAGGAATTTGTCAACCTTATGAACCGCCGTGCCCGCTCACTGGGGGCTTATGACACGTATTTTGTAAACCCAAGCGGCTTGCCGGGGGCAGGGCATGTTTCCACAGCCTATGACATGGCGTTAATAATGCGTGAGGCTATTCGGCATCCGTTGTTTGTTGACATTATCCGTGCCCGCCGCTTCGACATTCCGCCAACAGAACGCCAGCCGGAAGTGCGGGCCTTGCGCAACACAAACAGGCTGATTCATGAAGGGCCGTATTTTAACGAGTACGTTGTTGGAAGTAAAACAGGGTGGACAACTGCTGCAGGACACACATTGGTAACGTATGCCCGCCAAAACGGGCGCAGGCTTATAGTTAGTATTTTGGGGGGCGATGTCCCCGGGACATTTGTTGATACAACGACATTGTTAAATTACGGCTTTGCCATACCTTTTGAGCCTGTAAAAATATTTGATGCGGCGGCTAATGTTCCAACTGTACCGATTTTCAAGTTAATAGAAAACGAGCGGACCGAAGCTGGCCGTGTACCTCTTCAGGCAAGTAATAATCTGTATTATGATTTGCCGGAGTCATTTGATACGTCGCTTTTACGGTATGAATTTTTTCTTCCTCAGGGGTTGGCACTTCCTGTAGAGGAAGGAACGGTTTTGGGAAACGTTGCGGTGTATGTAGATGATTTCCGCCTTGGAAGCGCGCTGCTTAGGGCGGCAGAATCTGTACAGGAGTATGTTGTTACAACACCGGCAGCAGCAGAGGGTTACATGCCGCAGCCATACAGCAGTTTAGGATATTATGACTATACAGCAGAATCCGGAAGTTATTACAGTTACGCGACACATATTTGGCAGAATGAAGTTTTTTTGACATTGGTGGTACCTTTAGTTATATCCGCAACTACTCTTATTATATCGCTTTTCATACATTTTGCCAAAAGAAAACAGCGGCTGCGCCGTAAACTGCACACAAGATACGCCCGCTACCCGGATTATTACAGGTATAAATGAGTACATGCTGCTATTGACACAGCACACACTTTTTATTACCATTCTGGAAAATACAAGAAGCCTAAGGATGGATTTACAAATGGAAAATTACACATCGCAAAACGCCAAAGCGATAGACAGTTGGGTGGAAGAAGGCTGGATGTGGGGTATCCCCGTGTCGCCGGAGGAATGCGAAAAAGCCCGTAACGGCGAATGGGGTTTATTGCTTACCCCAACCACTTTTGTACCAAAGGATTGGTTCCCGCCTCTTTTAGGCGCGAATGTATTAGGCCTTGCCAGCGGCGGCGGTCAACAGATGCCAATTTTGTCGATACTTGGCGCAAACTGTACTGTTATGGATCTGTCAGACAAGCAGCTGGAAAGCGAGCGCGAGGTAGCCCGGCGGGAAGGCTATGAAATTAACATTGTAAAAGCAGACATGACAAAACGGTTCCCATTTGAAGACAACAGCTTTGACATAATCTTTCATCCTGTTTCTAATGTTTATATCGAGGATGTACATCATGTATGGCGGGAGTGTTACCGTGTGCTAAGGCCCGGTGGTGTTCTGCTTTCCGGGCTTGACAACGGGCTTAACTTCCTTTTCACGGATTATGATAACCCGCTTACGGTGTCGGAAACATTACCTTTTAACCCGCTGAAAAACCCTTCACAAATGGAGAGTTTGCTTGCAGACGGCGAAGATAGCGTCCAGTTTAGTCATACATTTGACGACCAGATAGGCGGCCAGTTAAAAGCGGGGTTTATGCTTACCGCCGCCTATGAAGATACTGACCATAATCCGGATGTTTTATGCAAAGCAATGGCTGATGCAGGCATTGCTGCATATTGGGCAACAAGAGCAATAAAGTGTGTGTGAAATGTTAATAAAGCTTGTGTTTTAATACGTACAAAGTATTAGTAAAATGTTAAAATTTCAAGTTTGACGGCTGTAAACCACAAGTGTACAATAGTGACACATTTAAGTACAGGAGGGGTGTTGGGCCGTGTTTGATAGAATCAGTGAAAAAATAAGTCAGACAGCCGGCATTGTAAAAATTAATGGCCAGATTTCCGACGAAGAACGAAAAATCAACGACTGTTTTTTGCAAATGGGGAAAATATGTTTCGACAAGTTCCCCGAAAATCCGGAACCATATATTACAGAGTTGGTCGCGTATGTAAACGAAGCAAAAGCAAGAATTGCTGACTACGCAGAGCAAGTTAAGAAATTAAAAGGCATTGTCAAATGCGGGCAGTGCGGTATGGACGTTACGTCAGGCAATCAATTTTGCAGCGGCTGCGGTACACGGGTACGCGCAGAAATTGCCGTTGCGGCAGAAACAGGGCAAATATGTACCGGCTGCAACCAACACATTGCTGACGACGCGGCGTTTTGTACTAATTGCGGACAAAAAGCTAACCCGCAACCCTAAAGGAGGGTAATCATGTTCTGTGGAAAATGTGGAAATAAAAATGAAGAAGGTATGAGGTTTTGCGGTGTATGTGGTTCGCCTACCGCAACACATTCGTCCGGTGACACAGTAAAAACGGTAGATAAAAGCGAGTTGGATTTAGGTGGTTTTGCGAAGTTTGATGCAACAAACGAAAATACTGCTTCTGTTACTGTTGCGGGCCTGTTATTGGATGCTTCCTTGGTATTTAGAGGGCTGGCAGTTTTAATTTTTATTGCGTTTATTTTGCCTCTTTACTCTGTTGGCATTACCTTACTGGGGACAAGAATTGCATCTTCGGTTGGCGGCTTTAGTCTTGCCTTTGGCGGGCGGGACGCTAACGGGACCTTTTGGGGCGTTGTACTGTTTTTGATTCCCATCGTAATGTTTCTGTTGTTCCAGTTTTGGAAAGAAATTAAGAAATCTGTTGCCCCTTTAGCGGAGAAGCTGTTTATGATAGAAGCATGTCTGTGTGTACTGGGCCTAATCGCTCTCTTTGCTGCCAGAAATAGCCTTGATGTTTCCCTTGTTTCTGTACGGCCATCTGTAGGGTTTGTGCTGTCGCTTATACTGTACTTGATTGCGCTGGCTGTTTCCGTGTGTTTTGTAGCAGCTGCAAAAAAAAAGTAAACAATTAATATTTATAAAGCTCCTGTTCCCGGGTTGTATAGGGACAGGAGCTTTTTTTGCTCTAGGAAAGCGCGCTTTATATATTGTAATAATCAGTCAAGGGGTTACATAGATATTACAGTACATAATTATGTTACTGTGAAAGGAAGTACGTTATGGGTGGAACAAGATTTTTGGTTCTACAAATGAAAGATTTGATAAAGGTGGGTGCGATTGTTCTTTTAGGGGTGGTGCTGGTTATTTTGGCTTTGGTATTTCTGGTACCGGGGCGCGGAAACCGTAGCACAGAAATGCCGGGGGCAGAAGGTGTTTTTGTACCCGGAACTTACTCGTCCACGATTATACTCAACAATAAGCCCGTAGAAGTGCGGGTTACCGTAAGTGAAAACGAGATACTTTCCGTGGATATGTCGGACATGGCGGAAATTCAACGGGTGTTTTACCCGCTGTTTGAACCGCGTATGCAAGACTTGGCCGAAGAAATTTTGCGCCATCAATCCGCATACATTAACCCGTCTACAGATTATCCGGTTACAACTAACATTTTGCAGCGTGCCGTAAAAGCGGCTTTAGACATGGCACTGCTAAGACACTAAAAAAAGTCGCTTAATAAAGGGGTAATTTTTTCCTCCAGCGCGCTTTCCAGCTCGTCTAAAAAAGCCAGCGCGTTTGCGGATATAAGCCTGCCGTAAGATACTTTGGGGCGGTACATAGCCTGAAGAATACGATTTTGTAAACGTTTGCGGTTGTAAAACATGCTGCCCACTCCTTTTTGCTATATCCTATGCAGGTTATGCTTTGGTGGGTATGCCTCTAACCTGTAAATTGGCCCATAAGGAGAAAATTTTTCTTCGTATTCCGTCATTATGTTGTCTTCCATTTTAGATTTGTGTAAGTCCAGGGATACATTTTGAAGTGTCCAGTTCATTCTGCTAAAACTTTCAAGTGACGCTTCAAACAGTATTTGATTGTCGGTTTTAAAGAACAGCTCGGGAATTTGCAATTCTTCGTATTTAGCCAAATAATTATCGTGGGTTAAGCGTCGCTTAGCCCACTTTTTTTTGCCCGGCCATGGGTCGCAAAAGTTGATGTACAACCGTGTAATGTCCCCGGGCTTGAAATAATTTAATAGGTTATCCACATCTGCCAGTACAAAAATAAGAGAGCCTGCATTAACTTCCTCTGCGCGCCTTGCGGCAGCGGCCAGTATGGTAGGTTCCCGTTCAATTGCTACGTAGTTTATGTCCGGGTGGCGGCGCGATGTTTCAGTAATAAAGCGGCCTTTACCGCATCCAATTTCCACGTGAAGCGGATTGTTGTTGGCAAAGCATTCTAGTATGCTTCGCCCTTCGTAAGATTCCAAATTTCTTAGAATGCGAGGGTTGTTTTCCAGTTCGGCAGGTGCCCATTTCTTTTTTCTTGCACGCATAGATGTATATCAGCTCCATGTTTTCTTAGTAGTATAACACAAAAAGCTACCGGTACATATCCGGTAGCTTACAAAATCATAAATCAACATACATCAGCCAATAACCCTCATCACCGGTGCGGTGCCGTTCTTTAGTGTGGGATTTAAATTGCGAAAAACCTAAACGTTTGGCAGCTGTGTTGCGTTCCGGCGAGAATATGCCGGGTATTCCAATTACATACTGTGCCGGGTCGTCGGTGGTTATGCCAAGTATGAAATGTTCGTGATCTGCCCAGGCAGTTAGCATGAAAGGTTCGCTCATAAGATGGGGACGGTCTTGCGGTAATGGAATTTGTCCGTATGAATTACACCGCGCCCACTTTATCTCGCGATTTTGTTTCTTCAAGGGCTCTATTGGCGAGTTGGTGTTAAAAATTGCTTCAATTAGCTGAAGGGTGTCTGTCGGGGAATTGGATGATTGGGGCGGTTCCGAGGCTTCACAGCTAGGGAAAGTGGCCGTAGACAACGGTTTTGTGGCACGGGGTGGAGCAATTGCATCCTTTTCCCATACGCGGAAGTTGTGCCGCCAGGGTACCTGTGCGTTACGGTAGCCGCATAAAGGACTTACAATACTGTCGGCATCTGCGGCGATAACCGCCACAGCCACAATTTCTTTCAAAATAAAATTATGTAAATCCTCCGGCAAAATATCCCGCCTTAATTCTGCCCTTCCCTTAGTACCTACATCAAACTGTCCTATACATAGGCCAATATGTTGCCGCTCTTGCTCAAAAACAAGATAAATTTCATATTTTGTTTCCGGCCTTAAGTCTTGTACCCACATTTTTAGCTTTCCTGTGTTTCCCCGTTCTTCCAATATACAGCGGCCTGTGGGTGGTAATCCTTTGAAATCGTAGCCCTTTGCCTCATTTAGTAAGGGCATAAAAGAGCGTGAATATTCCATACCATACCTCCTCGTATTATTTATATTTATGCTCAATAAGGCCGATGAAGAACATGGTTTTTTCGGTGGAATATGATATAATGTAAAATAGAAACATAAAAATGGAAATTTTTATATATAATTTTACTGTTTCAACGGAAACAATAGGAGGTTACTGTGAAAAAGCTATTTGGAACAGACGGTGTACGTGGTGTAGCAAATAAAGGCTTAACCCCGGAACTGGCATTTGACTTAGGAAAAGCGGGGGCATATGTACTCACAAAAAATGTTACAGGTGCGCCAAGGGTATTAGTCGCAAAAGATGGGCGGCGGTCCGGCGATATGTTAGAAGCTGCGCTAACCGCAGGACTGTGCTCTATCGGCACGGAAGTTTATCACTGTGGTGTTATTCCAACCCCGGCGGTTGCATATCTGATAAAAAAATACAATTTCGATGCGGGCGTTATGATATCCGCATCCCACAACCCCATGGAGGATAACGGCATTAAATTTTTTAATTGCCGCGGGTTAAAATTGCCCGATGGGTTAGAAGAAGAAATAGAATCCTTAATATATTCAAAGGATGAATTGCCACGCCCGACGGGTACTGGTGTTGGTGTGGTTAAAACATTGTGTAGCCCATTGGATGACTATGTGTCCTTTGTGTTGTCTACAGTGCCGGGCCTGCAGCTTGCGGGCATGAAAATAGCCCTTGACTGTGCAAATGGCGCGACAAGTGCCGTTGCTCCCATTGTATTTGAAAAATTGGGCGCGGAAGTACACACTCTGTACAATAGCCCGGACGGCTGTAATATAAACGCCAACTGCGGTTCTACCCATATGGAAAGCATTACGGAATTTGTTGCAGCTAATAATTGCGACATAGGGTTGGCATTTGATGGGGACGGCGACAGAATGCTTGCTGTAGACGATAAAGGACAAATGGTAGACGGCGATATAATAATGGCAATTTGTGGATTGGATTTACACGAACGCGGTCAGCTTACAAGGGATACAATTGTTGCTACTGTAATGAGCAACCAAGGGCTGGAAGTTTTTTGCCGTAATCATGGAATGACGTTATACCGCACTGCTGTTGGTGACAGGTATGTGCTTGAAAAAATGCTTGCAGATAATCTGATGCTTGGCGGCGAACAGTCCGGGCATATGATTTTCCGCCAATTTAACACCACCGGCGATGGCATACTTGCCGGTGTGCAGCTGCTTTCTGTACTGCATCGCAAGAAAAAGGCTATGTCCCAGCTGGCGAAAATGGTTGAAATTTTCCCGCAGGTGTTAATTAACGCGAAAGTCTCCAACAGCCGTATGGCAGAACTTACCACCAGCGAAGAAATCAAAGCGGCCTTGGCAGAGACTGAAAGGCAGCTTTCCGCCGACGAACGTATACTTGTGCGTCCTTCCGGCACAGAGCCGCTGGTGCGTGTAATGTTAGAGGGCCGCGATATTCACAAGATAACAGAACTAGCAAAAAATTTGGTGGCGGTGATAGAGAAAACACCGGTTAATTAATAGTACTACCCCCTGATATCATATTTATCAATGTGATATCAGGGGGTAGCTGTATTTGCAGTATATAGATTTATAAAGTTTACATAAAATTAAATTGTTCATTTGATTTTACAGCAGTGGTTCTGGTACAATCAGTGCGGTCTATAATTTTTTCTATGAAAAGCAAAGTATTTCCGGTTTGCTTTAAAAAGGGGACACAAGTGTGACGGACGTTTTTACTAAGCACATGCAAGCTATGCATTCGATATTTAACA
The DNA here is from genome assembly GCA_009786175.1 of Bacillota bacterium. The sequence goes on from WQTQ01000232.1 coordinate 22,793, forward strand.
ACGATTTTATGAGGGTTTACCAGCAAATAGAGCCAAGGGTGCGTAAGCGGGTACTGCCATATGTGCAGTGTATTTATCGCAGATGGTACTATTCTACCTTTATTGAAAACATACATTTTTCGCCGGTCAACATTGTTGGCACAATTGGTCACTATTGTGGTGTGTCTGCAGGTATACAAATTGCAGCAGACGTAGGGGTACCTGCTTCTAAATTAACAAAAATAGATATGAAAACACTTGACTATAGTTTGGATGCCCACCCAATAGTGTCAGACATAAGGATATTGGTTAGCATTTGTACTCCGCACATAGACCTTTGCGAGGAATGGTGCTTTTCAGACGCTCAGGCAATAAAAGTGGCAAAGAAATTATCTTTATACGACCCGTATTACGCATCATTTTTGCTGGAGACGGCCTGTAAAATGAACTTGCTGGTTCGAATGCCTTCATTGTATGTGCAAAGAATGCAAGTTTCCCAAAGCGCAAGTAAGGTTTTGGGTTTGTCCGACTCAGAATTACTTCACCGTATAGTAGATTCTGTTATCCAAATGACATCAATGGGCCTACAAAATACATTACCGGCACCGGTTCCTCTTTTTTCCCAAGAAGGGTTGCGCAGTTTGCTTGTTAAACCCTTGTCTACAGATGAAATATTCGAGCAGACTTTCGGTGCTTTAGGCTATGACTTAACTTTATTATCCCTATCAGGCATTTTTAGCGAACTTGACGGTTTTTCCGAAGAATCCGAGTCTGCGGCAGAACTTATGTCGGGAATATTTGTTTTAGGCATTATGTTGGATAGGTTGTTTTTTACACCTTTTGGGTATTTTTTGCGTCTTATCCGCCCAATATACTCTATGCCCTTTAATATTGAAGCAGAAATTTCGCAGTACGCTCTTGCCTTTGACGATATAGAAGATGATTTCGCGGCATTTTTCGCGCCCTGTACATCGTACACACTAACAGACCTGGGACTGGAATTGTTTGAAATAGAACCGACAGATGATAATTATTTCGACAATCAGATGCTTCTTCCACCGGAAGTACTGGATGTTACGTTTACATCGCCGGAGAGGATCCGCTCTTTTGTACAGGCTGCCCGGGAATCCATTCCTTTAAGCGAGATGCCAAACGCGATTTATACGTTTTGTGTATACGAAACTGATGACCCGGATGCATGGATACACATACAAATTCCAAAAATGTTTACGCTGCATCAACTGTACGAAGAAATTTTGGACGCATTCTTTGTAGATGAAAGAAATGCTTACAGCTTTTTTCACAGTAAAATAGAAAATCAATTTGCAGAGTATACAGGCGGAACAGAAGTAGAGCGGTTCTTAAAACTAAATGGCGGCCGGCGAAACGCAAAGCCCTTCAAAAAGCATACACATGTGCCTTTATCAATGCTGGATTTCAGGTACATTGGGCATTTATTGCTGGTTTTAACCGGCACAGATGTGCAAAAATTTACAGTGGAATGGTTGGGCGAGTCTGCCCCGATAATGCAAGAGCCCTATCCTAAAGTAAGTAAGCTAAGTGCGGCGGCACAGGAACTAAGAGATTCCTTTGACGATTTTGACGAAGATTTATTAGATTTTTTCAGCCCGGATGATTTTGACTTTTGGTAATTGAGGACATGGAAGTAATTACATTAAAATGGCAAAAAAGTACAAACGTTCGAGAGCGCGCATATGGTGCGCGGTTGAGGTATTTTAGCCAAAAAAATTCTAAAATAAAGACAGTTTTCTTGCATTGAATTTGATTAACTCCCCTGCTATAATCATTTGTACGGTTAGGAAATTTGAAGGGATGAGAAACATGCAAACCATTTTGAAAAGAGACAACAGAGAGGCCCCTTTCGAAGCAAGTAAAATTACAAAGTGCATAGACAAGGCCTTTGAAGCCACAGGGTATAACGGCGAAGCGAAGTATCTTTCTGTGTCATTAACGGCGGATGTTTTAAAGAAACTGGAATCCGTGTACGGGGACAAGCCATTTACAGTAGAAAATGTCCAGGACATCGTTGAAACTGTACTTATCGAGGGCGGCTATGCCAAAGTTGCCAAGGCTTATATTTTATATCGCCACAAACGGACAGAGGTTCGTGAAGCCAGAAGTGAGCTTATGGATGTTGTGGCAGAAATCGTTAAGGAAACAAATCGTGACAATGCAAATGTGGGCAACTCTCCGTCTGCAAAAGTTTTACAAATTTCCGAAGCCGCATCAAAAAGCTTTTATTTGAAACGCGCTATTCCGGCCGACGAGGCTGAAAGGCATTTGGACGGGGATATATATATTCAAGACCTTTCATGGTACGGCAAAACTTTAACATGCTTGCAAATCCCCCTTGGCAGGCTTTTACGCGAGGGCTTTAACAATGGGCACGGTTTTATCCGTCCGCCTAAAAAAATCAGCTCTGCAGTGGCACTTGCGGCTATTATTTTGCAAAGCAACCAAAACGATATGCACGGTGGGCAAAGCTATGCGTATTTCGACCGCGACATGGCGACATATGTAGATATAGAGCGCGTCCGTCAGGAAAAAATACTACGGGATAACCTTGCGGCCCTTGGGCTAACCGCACCGGAAGAGCAAATTAGCGCATTGGTGGACGAACATACACGCAACGAAACATTTCAGGCAATGCAAGCTTTTGTATACAATTTGAACACAATGCACTCCCGCGCCGGTGCGCAAGTGCCTTTTTCCAGTGTAAATTTGGGAACAGATACTTCCTGGGGCGGCCGTATGGTAACGGAGTGTTTTTTGCGTGCATACGAAGAAGGGCTTGGCAAAGGCGAAAGCCCTATTTTTCCAAACCTGGTGTTTAAACTAAAGTATGGCGTAAACTTCGAAGAGGGCGACCCCAACTACGACCTTTTCAAAATTGCCATGGAAGTAGCTTGCAAGCGGCTTTTCCCAACATTTGCGTTCCTGGATTCCAGCTTCAACAGCATTTATGGCGACGAAGAGGTCAGTTACATGGGCTGCCGCACCCGGGTTATTGGCAATATAAACGGCCCGGAAGTTACAGACGGCAGGGGTAATTTAAACTACACAACAATTAATTTACCGCGCCTTGGCATTAGAGCTAAAAGAGATATTGGCAAGTTTTATCAATATTTAGACGAAACCATGAATTTTGTAATTAAACAGCTTACTACAAGATATAATTTGCAAAAGAACATGAAAGTTCGCGACTTCCCATTCCTAATGGGGCAAAAATTATATGTAGACAGTGATGACTTAAAGCCACATGAAAAAATTGAAAAAGCCATAAAAAACGGCACACTAAGCTTGGGCTTTATTGGCCTTGCGGAATGTTTGGTTGCCCTTACCGGCAAGCACCATGGGGAAGACACAGGCAGTCAGGCACTGGGCGTATCTATAATAAGCCATATGCGTCAAATTTGTGATGATGCCACCAAAAAATATAGCCTAAACTTCTCTTTGTTTGCCACCCCGGCAGAGCAGGTAAGCGGTAAATTTACTAAAATTGATGCGGAAAAATACGGCATATTAAAAGGTGTAACAGATAAAGAATGGTATACAAATTCCTTCCATGTTCCTGTGGAATGTAAAATTTCGGCGTTAGAGAAAATAGCCATAGAAGGTCCATATCACAAATATTGTAATGCGGGACATATTTCATATGTAGAGTTTACTTCTGCCCCGGGGCAAAATATCGAAGCTTACGAACAAATTATCCATGCAATGGCGGAAGCGGATATGGGTTACGGCGCAATAAATTTCCCATTAGATATCTGCCGTAGCTGTGGTAAACAAGGGCTTCACAACGAAAAAAACTGTACAAAGTGCGGCAGTGACGACATTACCCGTGTGCGCCGTATAACCGGATATCTTTCTACATTAGACCGTTTTAACGATTTTAAACTTGCAGAGGAAAGTAACCGTATTAAACATGACGGAAAACAGGTATGAGAATAGCAGGAATAACTTACGAGAGTTTTGTTGACGGCCCGGGTTTGCGGGTAGTGGTATTTACCCAGGGCTGCAATAATGCCTGCCCTCATTGTCAAAACCCGGAAAGCTGGGACACAAATGCCGGGGATGAGTACACCCCTCAACAGTTAGCGCGCATAATAAAAAAGCCCCGCCCGGGCAGGGGAATAATACGCGGCATAACTTTTTCCGGCGGCGAGCCTTTTATGCAGGCAAGCGAACTTGCCAAAGTTGCCCAAGCCGTAAAGCGCATAGGCTGGGATGTTACCACTTATACGGGGAATACCTATGAAGACTTGGCTGCCCGCGTAAATGATAAAGGCGTGCAAGCCTTGCTAAACGTAACGGATTACCTGATAGACGGCCCCTATATCCATAGAGAAAGAGATTTGGATTTACGGTTTCGCGGGTCTAAAAACCAGCGGATAATTGATATGAACGCCACCAGGGAAAATGGTGGGCAGGTTGTGTTGTATATGGGAAAGTGAGACTACACCATCCGCCCGGGAAATGCATTTAAATCCCAACCATCTGCCTTACCGGCAACTAAACTGTAATACCCCCTACATGCAATCATGGCGGCGTTATCTGTACAATATATGGGTTGTGGCATAAAAAGCCGCAGCCCTTTTTCTTTGCAGGCCGCTTCCATGGCGGTGCGCAAACCTTTGTTGCAGGCAACGCCCCCGGCCAAAGCCACAGTTGAGTATCCTTCTCGCAGGCAGGCGGTTACGGTACGGTCTACTAACACGTCTACTACGGCTTTTTGGAAGGACGCGGCAATATCTGCAACGGGTGTGTCCGTATGTTTAGCTTTGTATTGCATAACTGCGGTTTTTAGCCCGCTAAAGCTAAAATCCAGCCCGTCCATTTTAGCCCGCGGGAAAGCAGCAGCCAGCCCGTTGCCTGTTTGGGCAAGTTTGTCTATTTGTGGGCCGCCGGGGTAGGGAAGCCCCAGTATTCGTGCGGTTTTGTCAAAGGCTTCACCGGCGGCGTCGTCACGGGTGCTGCCCAGCACGCGGTATGTGTCGTAATCGTCTATCGCCAAAATGGATGTGTGTCCGCCGGATACCACCAACGATAAAAAGGGCGGTTTCAAATCGCCCTGGTCAACTCCAAGATAATTTGCGCAAACATGCGCTTCTATATGATGGACACCCATCAATGGTTTTTTGTTGGCGTATGCCAAGCCCTTTGCATAGTTTAGCCCAACAAGCAGCGCGCCTGCCAGGCCGGGGCCGTTTGCTACGGCATAAGCATCAATGTCTGCAAGGGAAAGCCCGGCTTGCGCAACGGCTTCGTCTACAATGTAGCCTATGCACTCGATGTGACGGCGGGCCGCAATTTCCGGTACAACCCCGCCGAAAGGGGCGTGTATATCTACTTGTGACGCAATTACGTTAGAAAAAACCTGCCGCCCATCTTTTACAACGGCGGCAGAAGTTTCGTCACAACTGGTTTCTATTCCAAGGATAATCAACGTACAGTCTCCTCTTGTTGTTTATGCAGTACAACTAGTAATGAGCCAAGTATCAGTACAAACAACAGCGCGGCAATGCCTAAACTGCTTTCAATTGTGTGGTTTTGCATGGTGCTGTATAGTACTTGGTCAAGGGGTGTCGCCGCGCCGGCCAAAAAGACCGCGATGTTGTCAAAGATAGGGTATGAGCTTGTTAGGGTTGCAAGATGCTGCGGGTTGAATGCAAAGAATAATGCCACACCCAAAAGAATCGCGCTTACGCCCCAAAGGATATGCAGTGTAGCCATCCCTTTCCTGCGGATTGCTTCAACGGCAGGTTTTGTGTAAAGGGACATTTTGTTAACCTCTGCCATTACCGTAGCGGTGAAGTTTGCGGGGGCTTCCTGCCAGTCTGCCTCGTCAGACGCGGCGTATTCCATTACCTCGTCGAAGGCAAGATAATACTCGCGGCAAAGTTCGCATTTCTCTACGTGCTGCGCAAGTATTTGGGCATCTTCCGAAGAAAGAGTCCCTTCCATATGAGACAGCATTGCAATTTCTGCTTTAGCGCAAGTTATACGTTCTCGAAAGACATGTTCTTGTTGATATTTCATAATTTTCACTCCCCTGTTGAATACCCAATTGTTACACAACTTTTTCTGTCAGAAGCCCTTTTAAGAGCTTGCGGCCACGAAAGATTCGATTTTTTATTTTTGAGACGGGCTCGCCTGTTTTGTCGGAAATTTCTTGATAACTAAGCCCATGCTGGTGATACAGCACTACAGGGACCCGATAAATTTCCGGCAGCCCCGAGATTATTTTGTTAATTCGTTCGGACTGTTCCTGTTTTATATATTCCGCTTCCGGTGATGCACTTATGCCAACAGTACCGCCCTCCGAGGTGTACGCTTCGTAAGATACGGTTTCCATCTTCTTTTTACGATGCTGGTCTATAATATGGTTAGAGGTTATCCGCATTACCCATGTGCTAAACTTGAAATCGGAGGTGTAGCTTTCTAAATTTCTGTATATCTTTAAAAATACATCTTGGGCCAGGTCATTGGCCTCTTCTTTATTTTTTGTTTGGCGTAGAATGATGGAATATACCAGGTTTTTATATCTGTTTACCAGCTCTTCAAAGCCGAACTGGTCGCCTGCAAGGCATTGCTTGATAAGTTCCATGTCGGTACGTGTATCTGTCATTCCATCACCCTTTCTATTTTAACGGGGCACTGCCGTTAATCATATGTCAATGTTTTTGTCATTCGGTCTTTGCCTATTTTTGTATTTAAGAAAATTTTGGTTGCATTTTCTAAATAATTATATGGATCCGGCAGGGCGGGGCTAAAATGTGTCAGCCATAACTCTTTTACATTAGCAGTGCAGGCAATTTTTGCGGCTTCTTGAAACGTCATATGTCTGCGGGCAACAGCTTTTTCTTGTTTGTCAACATCGCCGTAAAGCCCCTCACAGATGAATAAATCTGCATCTTTAGCAAAGTCCGGCAGCCCCGGAACCGGGCGCGTGTCGGTGCAAAATACTAATTTGAGCCCTTTCCGCGGCGGGCCCAAAACCATATTGCTGGAGTAGGTTATATTATTATATACGAAAGATTCTTCATTTTGTTTCTGCAAAACACCCCAAATCGCTAATGGTATATTTTGGCTTTTAGCGCGCTCTGGGTCAAACTTGCCGCGCCGGGCAAGTTCGACGCTGTATGCAAAGCATGGCACACGGTGATTTAGCGGCAATGTCTTAATTGTTAGCATACAAGATTCATCTACATACACACCCTGGTTGTCCCATTCGTAAAATTCAAGAAGGAACGGAAGTTCCTGAGCAATTACGCAAAGGCTTTTTACCACAAACTCGAGCCCGCGTGGGCCGAATAGTTTTAAAGGCTCTGTACGTTCGGCATTCGCCATTGTTAAAAGCAGCCCGGGCAAGCCGGAAATATGATCCCCATGAAAATGGGTGAAACATATCATATCAATTTGCTTAAACCCCCAGCCAAGAAGGCGCAAGCTTACTTGTGTGCCTTCGCCGCAATCGAACAATATCATTTTGCCATTTACCCTGCATAGCATAGACGACAAAAAACGCCCGGGTAAGGGCATCATGCCGCCGGTGCCAACCAGCGCGACGTCTATCATTGGTTCAACTCCTATTTGTAATGAAAATTTAATTACTCTGCCGCAATATTCCTAAAAATAATTTCGTCGGGGCGCACCATTCTAAGGCGTTCACGCGCCTGCCGTTCAATATACGCATCACTGTCGAAGAAATCTATTTGGTGTTCCAGCTCTTCATTTTTTGCAGTAAGCTGTTCTATGTTAGCGTTTAATTCTTCGGCTCTTGCACGCAATTCATTGTACTGCCTTACTTGGCCAACTATAAGTGTAAAAGACAGCCCTATAATGGCGGCCCAGAACACAAGGAAGAAAAAAGTGACCTTTGACCTTGGCTTTCTTGCCTTAGGTTTTTTTTCATCTTTATTTTTTGTTTCATTTATCTTATTGGCCACATTATCACACCTTTTTTCGCAGGATAAACCAGCTGCGCATAGTTTTCTTCATTTGTATTTTGCCATACCTGGCTACGTTACGCAAGTTTTTATGCCGTTTGGCCATAAAATTTCTTGTGGGTGGGGCAGCTAAGTTGTAAATAAAGCGCAATGGCAAGGTAATTATTCGTATTGCGGCGGTGATAACCTGCTTTAAAAAATTAATTGCCGTTACAGATACTTTAAGCACTGCAGCGGAAATGGCAGCGAAATAAAGCATGACACCACAAGCGGTACCAATAACGGCAAAAAAGCGGATTTCTCCGAAATTGCGGTTTAACATGAAATAAAACATCGCAGCCGTAGCAAATACCCAAAAGATAACATCCTCCAGCTGAACTACCCATGCAGAGTGTGCCGCAACCCTGCGGATGATACGAAAAAAGTCGTAAAACAGCCCTATTGCGGCCCCTGCAACCACAGTTGATATGAATAACCAACCCTGCCCGGATATCGCCCACATCATTTGAACAACTTGCCAAGTAGTGATTTTGCCTTAACACCGCCGCTTGGGTTTTCGTAGTTAAGGCCGTCGATTTCCCCGGTTACAACAAGTTCTCCGCTTTCAAGGTTAATGCGCTTTACATGCAAGTTCGCGCCCTTTATTACGATAACTCCCATTTCTGTTTCGCCGATAACAGATTCTTCATCAAAGGAAATGACGTCAATAATCCCTGTTACGGTTACATTTTCCCGCCTGTCTATTTGAAGGCTGTGCCGTGACGGTGAACGTTTGCGTTCTTCCGGCTGTAATTGTGGCATAGGCATGGCAAATCCCCTTTCCCTTATTTTAAGTATATGGGAAAAGGACGAGGAATATTACTCAACCATGCGGTACATCGCCTGCGTGTCTTCCTTGCGAACGTTTTCTTTTACTTCCAGTATTTCCAGTCTTGTAATTTTATCGCCAAATTTTATTGCCACAATGTCACCAATTTTTACATCGGCAGAAGCTTTAGCCACCTTGCCGTTAATTTCTACACGGCCCGCGTCGCAGGCTTCGTTGGCTACAGTACGGCGTTTGATTATTCGGCTAACCTTTAAATATTTGTCAAGTCGCATTTTGCGCAACTCCTTTCTGTCCCAAAATGCTCCATGGCAATGTGGGGGATACCCGCGTCGTAAAACTCTTCTCCATAGGCAATAAAGCCAAGCTTTTCGTAAAAGCCGCGGGCATGGGTTTGGGCATGAAGGATTTGCCGTTCGCCGCCCATTGTAACGCAAGCGTTGATTAAAGCTTGCATTATACCGGTGGCAATGCCGCGCCCACGGTGGCTCTTTACGGTTGCTACCCGGCCAATAATAAAATCGTCACGGGTAATCATTATCCTGCCTGTGCTTACCGGGGTTTCTCCGTCGTAGGCCACTAAATGAATGCATGCGCCGTCGGTGTTGTCCAGCTCGTCCGCCTCGGGTACATTTTGCTCGTTTATGAACACCTCGCGCCTGATTGCATGGGCGTCGGAGATATCTTCCTTATCGCCAAAGAACCATTGTAGTTTTAGCATTGTGACAAAATCACTTCTATTATTCTCTCACTGGCTTTTCCGTCACCGAACGGGTTTGGTACGGCGGCCATTTTTTCATAAGCGGCTTTGTCGTTCAAAAGACGGACTGCTTCATTATAGATGTTGTCTTCGTTTACACCGGCAAGAACCAGTGTACCTGCGGTCAGGCCTTCCGGACGTTCCGTTACTTCCCGTAAAACTACCGTTGGCAAGTTGAAAGAAGGTGCCTCTTCTTGCAGCCCGCCGGAGTCGGTTAGCAGTAAGTGGGTACGCGTCATAAGGTTGTGCATATCGAAAACGTCAATAGCTTCCGTAAGCAAAACACGCTCGTGACCACTCAAGATGGCCTTAGCAGGCTCTGCCGCCGCATTGTTTGGGTGCATAGGCCATACCAAAAATGTATCTGGGCAGTCGTTAATTATGCGTAATGCGGCACCGCAAATTTCCTCCATAGCCTGACCTTTATTTTCCCCCCTGTGGGCGGTAATAAGAATAATGCGCTTGGTGAAATCTAAGTTATTCAAGGCATCCCTGTTAAAACGATAATCGTATGCGAGGGTATAACGTATAAAATCAATGGCCGTATTGCCGGTAACAAAAATAGAGCTGGCCGGTACGTTTTCATTGAGTAAATTCTCTTTTGCCTGTTCTGTTGGGGCAAAGTGTAAATCTGTTAAGCCGGTGGTCAATTTGCGGTTAATTTCTTCCGGATACGGGCGATATTTATCATATGTGCGCAGCCCTGCCTCAACATGGCCGACAGATACTTTGGCATAAAATGCTGCAAGAGCTGCTGCAAATGTGGTTGCCGTATCCCCATGAACCAATAAAATATCCGGTTTAACTTCGTTTAAAATAGGGGCAAGCCCTTGCAATACTCTTGTTGTCACATCTGTAAGTGTCTGGTTTTTAGACATAAGATTTAGGTCGAAGTCCGGTTTTATGCCGAAGGGAATCAGAACTTGATCCAATAATTCGCGATGCTGCGCTGTTACACATAATTTAGAATCTATTTTAGGATGCTTGGCCATTTCAAGTACCAACGGAACCATTTTTGTTGCTTCTGCACGTGTGCCGAAAACGGATAATACTTTTATCATCTTGTAAACCCCTTTCGAATTTCGTTCAAATAGATTATAGAACAGGGGTGGGGGTTTTGTCACGATTAACTTGACGCACCCTGTTTCTAATGGCATAATACACGAAGAAAGCTTGCGGCGGTTACAGCCATAAATTATACAAAATGCCTTATGTACATATGAAAATATGATGGGTTTTATCAAAATAGGAATTTTATATCAGGGGGTAAAATTAGCATTTGAAGAACTTATATACAAAAAACCGCCATGGCTTTAAATAAGTTGTGGCGGTTTTGTATGTGGTGCTTTGTATGCGTTTTTTTTGTTTCCGAGTTATTGACAGACTGTAATTTAAGGTATACAATTGCTTAGCGCATTTGGTGCGCGTAAATGTGGAAGGTTAGCGAAGTGGTCATAACGCGGCGGTCTTGAAAACCGTTTGGGGGCAACCCCGCAAGGGTTCGAATCCCTTACCTTCCGTTGCGAAAAGGTTACTTTAGCTGATATTTTTTATCAAATGTTTGTTAATGTAGCCTTTTTTTATTTGCAAAGGAGTTGCACAAATGGGATCAATAACTCAAATAACCATACCCGAAAGCATAGCTTTGTCCCTAAGGGAGCCTGTCGAAAAAATAGGGCTGGAGATGAAACGCGCACTGGCAATAATTTACTATTGTGACAAAAAATTATCACTGGGCCAATGCAGTGAGCTTGCGGAAATGACCAAGGCTGAATTTATTAAGCACCTCTCTAAGTACAACATCTCAATTTTTAGTTACAGTTCCGAGGATGAACTGCTGGAGGACATTGCCAATGCGTAGTGTGGTGGTCAATTCTACCCCTATTATTTCGTTAAACATTATTAACAGGCTGGATTTATTGGAAAAAATGTATGATAAGGTTTATATCCCCTATGCAGTCTATGAGGAAGTTAGCGTTGATGGTGAAGACGTTATTTCCAGGGATTTACTTCTGTCTTTTTCGAATTTTTCGATTGAACAAATATCGAACACAGAAGCCAAGCGATACTTTAGAACGTCGCTGCACAAAGGCGAAATAGAAACTATGATATTAGCAAGCGAATTAGAAGCAGATTTGTGTGTTATTGACGACCAAGTGGCGAAGAATCATGCAAAATTTCTTGGTCTTACGGTTACCGGTACCTTGGGGTTGCTTGCTAAGGGTAAAGAGCGTGGGCTTGTAGAGAGAGTTACTCCTTTAATGGACACCCTAGTACAAAATGGCATTTATATTAGCGGTAAGCTATATGCTGATATTCGAAAAATAGCAGGTGAATAACAATATTTGTGTCTCTATCAGGCTACTTTCAAACATTTCATACTAAATGTTTGTTAAGTAGCGTTTTTTATGCTGTAGGAGATTTCTCTTTACGAAACGCGCTTTATATTATTGTAATTTGACATTTTCATGGGAACATGTGACAATAATATTAATACTTGGCATTTATAGCCCTGAATATATTTATGAAACAACACGCTTCTAATAATGCGTGTTTATGCCGTAGGAGGTACTTATGAAAAAGACAGTTGCCATTTTGTTGGCTTTGATTCTCGTTTTCGGCCAGTTTACAGTGGTTACACAGGCAGACGCCGATGATTACGATGTTGTAGACAATGACATCGAAAGCGTTGTGGATGATGATCCTATTGATGAGTTTATTGATAATGATGCAGACGAACTCTTGGAGGCTTTATGTGAAGATTGTGGCCTTGCCGTTGAAGAGTGTACTTGCATACGTTACGGGTATGAAGAGCATTCATCTTATGAAGCCGTTTTTGATACCATTGTATTTTTAGGGGAAGGTGTGCCGCAGAAAGTAATCCCGGAGATGTTCTCTATTGCTGTAGGCCCGGAGGTTGCGGCGCAGCAAATTCAATTTTCCGACCTTAAAAGCGGTGAGGTTTGGATAGATAAAACAGTTATTTATCATAGGGATGAGTATGATAATTTTACAGGCTCTGCGGCGGTAACAATTTACTTATGGGCCAAAGGGTTTTATGCTTATGGGCATAATAACAACTTAATGGGTGGGGACGAATCGGTTACAATAACCGCTTACCTTAACGATTTTGATGTGTATGAATGGTTTTATGGCTGGGGTGTTGGTGGCGAAATAGAGAATGGGTATACCATAACCCCTCCGGTAGCTATTTACGAATATGAAACTGATGACGGCGATGTCTTGGGGCCGTATATTCAGTTTACTGTTCATCAAAATTATTTTTTAAACGCAAGCTATCCTTTGGCACTTACCTATGTACTTTGGCTGTCGGAAAGAGAGCCCGGGGTAAATTGGCGTTTATCTCCTTACGAAACCAGTGGGTCTAAAGTAAGAATGACATTTGACCCGTCACTTGACAACGATTTCTATTTTACCGACGTAGAAGTCTTTGAAAACAGGTTTTTCTTTACCGCAGGCAGTTGGAACAACGGGGGAGGTAAAGGCGGCTTGGTTTCTGCAACAATTTATGATAAGGATATCCGGACATCTATCATATTCCCCGGCAACAGCAGATCCCTTTCCTACCGCGAGGATATTAGTAAAAGCCCTAACGGCAAATTAATTACTGCCGAAAACTATCCTTTTGATAGAAACGCCACACAGGCGTACAATGAATCAAGAGGCTGGAATAAAACCGCAACTATAATCGGTTTAGACGGACAAACATTTTGGTGGTTTTTGGAATGGCAAAAACATGTTACATGCGGTATAACAGAAAATTTATGCGACCCGCAGAAGCCGGTTAGCGAAGGGTGCGGCATATATCATTACAAATTTACGATAATAGATGTGCCTATCGGTGATGGCCAGTATAGAGACTTTGTGTATGAGTTTAGGCTAAACAACCCCGGCGGCATGAATCAAATAGGCAACGAAATCCCCGGTGATAAAATTTCTATGGGGATACACAGGTTCCCAAGAAGCCCGGACCCAAACGACGCCCATACTGTTTTTCAATGGGAGTGGAGCGATGGTGTCCCTACGTTGGTTCATGGGGCGGACATTACGGTTTGGGTTCAGCTTGGCCTTGAGTATGCAGAAGTGGGCAATGCTACTTTGTACCTTGCCAAAGAATTTAGCATAGAAGGCAAGGAATATGATTGGGGATATGGCCGCGATACTGCTTTCCTTATGATGTTGTATGGCTACCTGACCGTAGATGGTGAGCTTGTTCCGCATTATGCGTCATTTGCAGAGCTGCCACCGGATGCTTACGGTAATAAAAACTTCGAGTTCCTTTATTTTAGTATATTACAAGCCCCGGGTACAATTACAGACAGCCTGGGCAGGCGCATTGTATCTGAACTTGACCTGTGTGTTAGTCGGAAGACGGTTTTGAGCAATTTGCCTGTTTACGAGATTCATTTGACTGATTATGGGGATGGGTATATAACGGTTCCTATACTTTATTTTGCCGAAGAACAAATCGATTCATTTTTTGGTGCAAGAAACAGCGAACTTGCCAGACTTTTGGTTACTATAGATCATAGGCTGGATGGTGTATATATTGGCTACAACTATAAATTCACTTTTGCGGATGCCAACCCCAGGGAACTTGTTCTAATTAATAATTTTGAACATGGCATAGGCTTTTTGGAACTTTATAAAAAAGTAATGGGGTTTGCTTTTAACTGGGGCATTAATACTAACACAGTCTTTTATGTGCGCATATGGGATAACGAAAACAAAAATTGGCTGATGTTTGACCCCAAACGAATAGTTGAAAACGATAGTAATCACGATTTTTGGGAATTGCCGTTATTCCAAAATTCCCACTGGTGTGTGGGTAACCATGACCAAGGACTTTCCGGGGATTATGATTGGATGTGGAAAAGCGGCCGGTATCCTATCCTTGAAATTCCTATTACTGCCGCAAATACCGTTCGCTTATCCAACCTATGGTCCGGGCTTAGTTACCGCGTGTTTGAAGTACGCCGTACGGGCACATTTATGGCACCGGAAAGCACATGCCCAAATGGCGGGTACGGTGTTTGCGCTGCAGCCGATTGTTTACCGTGTAAGGATACAGCCCTATGGCAGAGCATTTGGAGCAGCGGCTTTGACAGGCAGAGTATTGCGGAGTGGGTAGGAATAACATACGTGGACGACACAACAGGCGCATTAACAATAGAGGGTGGCAGATGGGAGATTGTTGACGAAATATTTTTTGCAGACCCTGAAGACCACAGAGAATGGTTTAACGACCCGGAATGGTATTGGGGAGTACAATATCCTGCCAACAACTATCCAATGCTGGACGGCCAGCATAACGAAAGAAACCTATTGGCTTTTAACCAAAACCTGCTTGTTGAAATACAAAACCGCTTTTGGCCAAAGTACGGTACGGTAGATGTTCGTAAAGAACTGGCAGGCCATCCCGCCCACTGGAACGTAGATGGAAATACAGAATTTAACTTCCGCATAAGAACAGATACCCTTGATTTGAATGGTCTGCATAAATATTTGGTGTTTGCTGTTCCTGACACCGGTTTTAGCGATGACTATATTATCGACGAAGATTGGGCAAATTATCGTGTAATTGGTTTTATAAACCTTGATAAAGGCGGTGTCCCCATTATTGACACATTCGAAAGTTTTTGCGCTTATCTGGGAAATAACTGGCACCACCCGGACGTAGCAGACACAATTACTGCTCAAATTCCTTTTAGCGTAAATGAATCTGTACGGTTGCTGCACTTTCCGATATGGGCGTTTAGTAATACAACAACTACGTATGGCGGCCAGTTCCGTGAAAATTACCATATTATTGAGGTTTTTCCTGACGGGATGCCGGAAGGAATGCAAAAAGGGCAGATTATCAATACACAATTTATGATGGAGCGGTTTGACGTAGTAGATACAGCAATTGTAAATGTGTTTGATATGAAATATGGCAACCTGGCCATTGGTAAGGAATTGGCGGGCGATTACTTGAAATGGGACGGTGTTAATAATAAGACCGTGTTTACGGCGCGTTTATTGGCAAAAAACAAAGATGATAATTTATTTGTCGTGGAGTTTGAATATATCGATGGCATAAAATACAATGCGGTTGGCTTCAGGGCCACAGATTATAATGGCGACCCGGACCCGGAAGGCGTGTTTATACCAATTAACGGAGCTGAGGCAACCGGATTGTGGGATGTTTTGTTTAGTAATGTTGCCCCGGCAGCCCTTACGGTGCCTACAGGATACCACAAGTTTGATGCGGGCTTTATGGCATATATACTGACGGAATTGCCCGGTACAGAGCCTTGGGCAGGTAACTTCATAACCAAGTTCCTTGATGAAGATGAAAACGAACTGCCGGTAGGTTTTGTGTTTCCGGCATACTCTGGCCCATCGGCTAGGTCTGTTACCGTAAGGAATATTTTTACGCCCCCGGAAGTACGCCTTGATAGGTTTCGCGTCTCCTACCACAGCGATTTGCATGACTATGGAAATGTACCAGAGACAGAATATTTCTATGCCGGTGAATGGGTAGACATTAGACATCACGGCGATTTGGCCCGTGACAGACACGATTTTGACTACTGGTTGTGGCAAGGGCCGGAGAGTATCAGGTGGCTTTACCCGGACGGCTTCTACATGCCCAATCACGATGTTGATCTATATGCTCAATGGGTTCCGTGGCAAGAGGGTCCGCCAACAGAGGATCCGTCAACCGAAGAATTACCGGTTGATTTACCGCCTCCGCTTCCTCCTCCGGTTCCCGGGCGTTTGCTGCCTGTAAGTAATATTTATATCCCATGGACACCGCGTTATCCGGTTCGTATCCCCGGTGCCGGGGGGCAGATCGGTACCGAGCAAGGTAATGAACTGCCGGAACTTGTGCCGGTTAACCCTATACCTGTTGCGCCGGTTCACTTTGCGTACATGATCGGTTATGCGGAAGACGGCACAATCCGTCCAAACGCCAACATTACCCGCGCGGAAGTGGCAACAATATTCTTCCGTTTAATTTCGGATGATTACCGCGCAATTATTTGGTCCCAAGCAAATTCTTTTGGAGATGTCAACTTGGATAAATGGTTTAATAACGCAGTTTCGACAATGGAAAATGGCAGATTGTTTATAAACGTGCCGGTGGGCGTTAATTTCTACCCCAACCAAGCCGCCACACGTGCGGAATTTGCAGTTATGGTAGTTAATTACCTTGGACTGGGGCATTATCGGGTTACAGGCGGTAACGCGTTTACGGATATTGAAGGCCACTGGGCAAGAGATGCTATTAACGTCGCATACTTGCAAGGCTGGGTAAACGGTTTTGGTGACGGCACTTTTAGGCCGGATCAATTAATTACCCGTGCGGAAGTTGCGGCTCTTGTAAACCGCGCCCTTGGACGGCTGCCGGAATCCCCGTCGGATTTGCTTGAAAATATGATACGCTGGCCGGACAACATGGATGATACGGCATGGTTTTTCACATATGTTCAGGAAGCAAGTAATTCTCATTATCACGAGATGAAGAGTGACGGTATTCACGAGAGATGGATCCGGCTGGTACCGCCAAGAGACTGGCGTTTGCTTGAGCGGCCATACTCCAGGCCGCACCACATCAAAGCAGTTTAAGTCAAGAAAATTTTCCTTATCTTTTGTAGAATAGAAATATAGGCAAGATAATTACCTAAAGGCTGGTGATGTCTAAAATGAACACAGTTGCTGCGCAAATGAAGGCGTACATCGCGGCAAATTTGCAAGAGCCGATTACATCCGGTGATTTGGCAAAAGCCGTGGGATATTCCCAGTACCATGCGGCGCGGATATTCAAAGAGGAAACAGGCCTGTCCCCGTTTGAATATATCCGGCAGCAACGGCTGGTTATGTCTGCACATGCTTTGCGGAAGGCGGGCAAGCCCAAAGTCTTTGACGTAGCTTTGGATTTTGTGTTCGACAGCCACGAAGGCTTTACACGGGCGTTTGTAAACGCTTTTGGAATAACGCCGAAAAAATACGCGAAGCATCCAAACCCTGATGGTTGGCGTATTCCATACCGCTATCTTGACCGACAAAAAAACAAAATGGAGGAATTGACAATGGCAGAAAAAACTGCAGTAATTTTCGTGCAAATAATGGACCGCCCGGCCCGCAAACTAATTTTGCGCAGGAGTAAAAACGCAACAGATTACTACACATATGACGAGGAGTTTGGCTGCGAAAATGAAGTGCCGACACACCCATGGAATGTTTTAAGCGGCATTAAGGAAGCGTTGTACGAGCCTGTTGGCGCGTGGCTGCCGGAAAATATGCGCCCGGCAGGGACAGGAGTTTACGCTCACGCCGTAGAAGTACCTGCGGACTACGCAGGTGAAATACCCGAAGGCTTCGACGTTATCGACCTTGCACCGTGTAAGGTTATGGTGTTCCAAGGTGAGCCATACGTAGACGAAGCATATGAAGAAGCCGTTGGCGCGTGTATGGATAGAATCCATAAATTTAACCCGGAAGTTTACGGCTACCAATATGCGCCGGAGCTTGCCCCAAGAATGCAATTTGCCCCCGCAGGCTGGCGCGGCTACATCGAACTGTGGCCGGTGAAAGAGATGGTGTAAATCCTTGAGCATCAGCAAGCTGCTTGATATGTTTAAAGACGGCACTCTTCCTGCCAACGCCATGGTTATGATGCACCAGAACAAGGTAGTATGCGAATTTTACAGGACACCATTCAGTAGCGACAGGTACCATCTTATGGCATCTGTGACAAAAAGCATTGTGGCCATAGCGGTAGGCTTTGCCGTGGACGAAGGTTTAATAAGCGTAAACGATAAAGTAGCCGGTTATTTCCCCGACATTGCTAAAACCCCGATAGACGCGAATTTAAGCCTTATGACAATAGAAAACCTGCTGACGATGACAAGCGGGCATAAGGCTGACTGGGATTTTGAAGGGTTGGGGACCGGTGACGTAATTAAGGAATTTCTGTTGACCCCCGTACCCAACAAGCTCGGGGTAGAGTTTTCCTACAATACCGATGGCGTAAATGTTCTTTCGCAAATAGTGGAGAGGGCGTCCGGGGTCCGGTTTGACAAGTATGTACACGAGCGGCTGTTTGCGCCCCTTGGCATAGAAAATTACATGTGGGAAATTGAAAGAAACGGCATAATTAACGCATGGTTCGGGCTGTATTTATCAGCCCGTGACCTTGCTAAAATAGGCATGTTTTTGTTGAACAACGGCATGTGGGCCGGTAAGCAGCTTTTAAGCCCGGAATGGGTTAAGCGGGCGGGGTCACGCCTGTATGACAACGGAGAATATGGCTATGGCTACCTGTTTTGGCGGCAAAGGCCGGAAGACTCTTACGCGGCAATAGGCGGCGGCAACCAATACTGCGTAGTGCTTCCCAAGGAAGACATGGTAGTTGTGCTGCTGGATGCTTACGGTGTATTGGATACAGTGTGGGATACGGTGTTGCCGTGGTATGATGCCGGACCTCCTGCGGAAATATCCGTATCTTTTGAAATGCCAAAAGGGGATGTGCATAGTGAAAGCGCAAATACTATAAACGGCAAAAAGTATTCCCTTCAGCCAAATCCGCTGAAAATTACCCACATATCCTTTGATTTTAACAAATATGAAGTGACACTTTTCGAAAATGAAAAATCGTGCGTGTGTAAAATAGGCTTTGGCCAATGGACAGAATCGGAAACCTATGCAGACCCGTACACTGCTTTAACGCAGCATTATGGAGAAGTACACACTCCTGTTTTTATCGCCGGGGCATGGCAGGGTGAAATGTTCCACATGAGGATGATTTTCGCCAGCACGCTTATGGTTGAAGATATGTTTATAACATTTTCAATTGATGGCAGTATCATAAGCATAGATTACAAAAGCAATAATAAAGCCTTTATTGACCCGGATATGGTGATTGACGGGGTTATGTGTTGCTAAATAACAGGCATTCTCAAAATTCAACTGGTCGGATTTTCTTACCGGTTGAATTTTTTTGTACTCGTTTTATGTGTTATAATCCTTACACACAGGAGGTGCGCGCCATGCAAGTAAACATAGCCGACCACGGTTACACGATTATTTATAACGGGGTGTATTATTTCGCCCTGTCCGACTATCCCAACATATCCGGCTGGGAACTTAAAAAGCTGCTTGCATTTAATGATTACGAAAAACAGCACGGGCGGGAAACGGAAATTGTGTGTGAAGATAATAAAATTCTTACGGCAATCAATTACGCAATTGCCCACCCGCAAGAGTTTGCCGCCGTATCTTTGCCCGAAAAAATTACAGAATGTACAGCCTGCAAGCAAAAAGGCTGTTTAACAAAGTTCGTCTGCCATACTGCATCGGTGGAAAGTGCCATAAGCATATTTTCCGGCGGAAAACTGCTGTCCGCGGTAAAAGCCTTTGGCAAAACCTCCCGGGAATTAGTAGGGGATAAACGAAATGCCTGTGGCGACCCTGCCGATTTTTTCGACTACATTATGTTTGCGTGGGGCAATTGCTCTGCCGGTGACAGGCTGGTAATGGAGCGCAGCATTGGCATAGACCCGGATAATTTTCACATTTTTGAAGAAGCTTTGGAGAACAGTCTTGCCCCGGGTGCGCGCTTTTATTTTAAGTATGAAAATATCGTAAAGCATCCCGGCTATGTATTTGACGGTTATCACCCGGCCAAAATTAAAGATGAGCTTACTTTGGCGGGCTGCCTGTACGCATGCGTAATCCCACAGCAGTATAAAAGCCGGTTTAAAGGGTTGCTGCCGCCGGAAATGGCAGACAGAATATACTTCCTGCCGCAAAATAACCTTGGGCTATTCGACTGGACAGAAAAGGTTTATAATTTTGTGCAGGGCTTAGAGGAAAATTAATGTGGACGCGCCTATAACCCACACCATACCCCCGGTGTATGACAAAAATTCTAAAATATTAATACTTGGCACCATGCCGTCGCCCAAATCCCGGGAAGTAGGGTTTTATTATTCCCACCCGCAAAACAGGTTTTGGAAGACAATCGCAGCGGTTTTGGGTGTGCAAGCTCCGGCTACAATTGAAGAAAAAGTTAACCTTTTACACGCCAACGGTATTGCACTTTGGGATGTTTTGGCCTCTTGCAAAATAGACGGTGCCGACGACAGCAGCATAAAAGACGCGGTTGTTAACGATTTTACGCAGCTTTTTGAAACAG